>JANLTF010000526.1:0-8267 GCA_031362825.1 Acidobacteriota bacterium
GCCTCACGAACGATGATGAGGAAGTACGCTTATCAGCGGCCCGTGCGTGGAGCGTTTGGGAAGGCTCGACCTCGAAACTTTATCCCGATAAAGACCTGATGGATCACTGGGAAGGCGAGCACGAAGCGTTGAGCCTCGCGCGCATCGAGTGTCATTATTTTATGAATAACTCGTTCTTTCCGACCGAGAATTACCTGATCGAGAACGTCGATAAGATCCGCCAAATTCCGACCGTGATCGTCCAGGGACGATACGACGTCGTTTGCCCTATTACGTCGGCTTGGGAATTACACAAGGCGTTCCCTGAGGCGGAATTTATCGTCGTCCCCGACTCAGGCCATTCGATCTCGGAAAAGGGAATTTCGTCAGCACTTGTCGGCGCGATGGATCGATTCAGAACGCGGCATCAATAATTTTGCGTGAAACTTCCGCAAATTAGCGGTATGATGGGAATCGGCTAGTAATTCAGTGACCATCGAGGTCAGGAACACGTCAAAATACGCGGGAACAATAATATGAACTTCGGAACAACAGAAATTATACTTATCGTCGCGGTCTTGTTTTTACTCTTTGGAGCGACACGCTTGCCGCAACTGGCAAAATCGCTCGGTGCGACGCGAAAGGCCTTTAAGGACGGCATGCGCGAGGCTGAGGAAGAAGAAAAGGCCGAAGCTCAAAAGATCTCTGCAAACCCTCCGGCTCCGCAGATCAACCAAATGAGCGACGACGCTCTTGCCGAGGAAATGCGTCGGCGTGGCGAAGTGAAACAAGCCTAAATGTATGAAAGTAAAGGTTATCGTACACGAAGCGGAAGAAGGTGGTTTTTGGGCAGAAGTGCCTTCTATTCCTGGTTGCGCAACTGAGGGCGAGTCATTTGAAGAATTGCTTGAGAATCTCTACGAAGCGATCGAGGGTTGTTTGGCGATAGACCTTTCCACGATCAAGATGACCTCGACCGATCGCCTCATGGAAATTGCGGTATGAAGCCAATTTCCGGCAAAGATTTTGCCAAGCTCGTTGAAAAACGCGGATGGAGTCTACTTCGCGTACAAGGAAGCCATCATATCTTTGGCAAGCCCGGAACGATCGTTAGATTGTCGGTACCTATCCACAAAAATCAAATGTTAAAGGCGGGGCTGCAGAGACATTTGATGAAAATGGCGGAACTCAAAGAAGAAGATCTATGATCAGGCTTTCTCTCCAGTCACCAACGTCGCTTTTACAGTGAACCTGAACGTCAGATCACCTTCTTCCGAATCGATCAATTGAGCAATTTTCGTGGTTATTTGCGAAAGGTCTTCCTCGCTCAAAGTCTCAAGCCAGATCGGCATCAGAAAATCCTCGACCAGCGGCGACGCGACAAACTCAGCGCCATTTTCGAATTCGAAGATTTCGACAGCGGTTTCAGTCTTTATGTTGACAAGCCCGGCGCGTTCAGCAATCTCCTCGACGCGTGAGATGGTCGGGATCGCGGCGATGAGGCATTCGACAGCAGCGTTGTCGTCGGTCATTTCTTCGTTAAATAGAACTTCCCAAATAACAGAAAATACTTCGCCATAACTTCCGGCGGCGGGTAGAAAGAAAGCTATGTCTGCACCGTGCCGTGCCACGCGAACCGCGTCGTCGATAAAATCGGCGAGTTCCGCCGGACGGACAAATGTCGCGTCCGCAAGCACAGCGTCAAATGCGTCATCCTCAAACCTGATCGTCGAAAAATCAACATTCGAACTGACGGCAGCAGCTTTGTCACGGGCGATCGAGAGAATATCTTCGTTCTCGCAGGCGGCGAACAAGTCCGTCTTTTCACCGTATTTCTCAGATATCGCAAAAGCGTGTCCGCCCGTTCCGGCGTTGAGGTAGAGCAGATTCTCCGCCTCGTCGAGCTTAAAGTGTTTATCGACAAGCTCGGCAAAGCGGTGCGTCCAAGCGTCTTCGATGTAGAGGTCGCGCAGAAATGCAAGTTCCTTTTGGGTCTTAGCCATACTGGTGAATTATTTTGTTGCTAATTCCTCAACAAATTCGGGTTTGGCAAACGCACGGTCGAGCCACAAGTTCGTCAACTTCTCCTGAATGCTGTTGGCCCGCAGGCGATCGTTGAGGTTCTTAAAATCGACGAAATCAAGGTGCTGATCCTGATTAAAGCACGAAAAGACGAAGAATTCCTCGCCGGTGTGCGGGTTGACGTGACGTTGCAGACATTGTGCACAGACCTCTTTCATCATGCACTGCATGGGCGAATTGATCGAGCCGATGGCGGTGTGATTCGGGTTTAGAAATGGCTTGAGCGTTGTGTGGCGGGCTTCGCGAACGCCGTTCATCATTCGGTCCGAACCGATAGCGATAATTCGGTTGACGTTCTGCAGATCGACGCTCTGATGTCCGAGTTTTCCTTCGGAATAGGCGATCATTGCCTGAACAATGTTGCCGCGGAAATGAGCGTCCTGCGGCCGCTGAGGCACGATATCAGTGCCCCAATCCGTTGCCCACACAACCTGGTCGGTCGCGTTCTCGATCTCTTCGCGTTTGAAGAGGTCTGCACCGTTTTTATATCCGGCAAAGTAGATGACGTGATTGTTCTTTTCGCGCAAAGCCCGGGCGATCGAGAACAAAACAGCGTTGCCGAGTCCGCCGCCCGCGAGCAGGACGGTCTCGTTCTCAGTGATCTCGGTCGGCGTGCCGGTCGGGCCCATGACGAGAACCTCTTCGCCTTCTTTGAGAAGCTGGCATAGCCGCGACGATGTTCCCATTTCGAGAACGATCATCGAAAGCAGGCCTTTTTCCTCATCGACCCAAGCTCCGGTCAGAGCAAGCCCTTCCATCATCAGACGTTTGCCATCAATGACCGGGGCGGTCGTTTCAAAGTTCTGCAAACGATAAAACTGTCCGGGCTCGAATTTCCGAGCTTGGAGCGGAGCTTTGACTATTACATCAACTATCGTCGGTGTTAGGCGATCTACTTTTACAACATAGGCTCGAAGTTGCTCGTCGAGCGTCGCTTCGAGTTTGTCGAAGATCGCATCGTTTAGAGTGCGGGCTTCAGCCCGTTCTGCATCGCGTTGAGACAAGCTAAAGCTTGCACTCTCAACTTCGTCGGCGAAGATCTCGACAACCTTTGGATAGCCGTGCTTGGCAGACGCCATCGCTTTGACGACATTTCCGGCATAGGTCGGATGGTTGTCGCCGTAGTAGCTGATGAATTTGCCGTCTTGCTCGTAGGACGTGAAAAATCCGGCTTCGCCTTTTGGCGTTTCGACGACGTGCTGTTTGCCGTCCCCATTTCGCTCGACCTTGAACGGTTGAAAGAATTGCCGCCACTCGTCCATTACGAATGTGCCGGGCTTTTCCTTTTCGTAAATTACGTTTGGACTGGTACCGGCAGCGACACATACGGTGCGCGCCGGAAATTCGTGTGATTCGCCCGTGTTTTCGAATTTTCCTGTCTCTGCGATGTAATCCAAACGTTCGAATACTATCGCTTTTACAGCCCCATATTCGTCCGGGACGGCTTCGGTCGGGCTCATGCATTCGACAATATCGATGCCTTCTTCGAGAGCCTTTTGGACCTCTTCGTGATTGAGGCGATATGCGGGCGAATCCTGTAGCCGCTTGCGATAGACCAGCGAAACTCCGCCCCAGCCTCGAACGAGCGGCACCAAATTGGGCTCTTCGCCAAGCGAAGCGGCACGCGCACGCTCGGCACGGATCTCGCGGCCATGTTCCAAGAATTCCTGCAGAACACGGAGCTCCTCTTCGTCAAAAGCCTCAAGAGCTTTTTCCTCACCAAACTCGGCAACGACATACTCGTATTTGCCGAGCATTTTCTCTACCTGAACAGGATAATATGCAAAAAGCTCGGTCGCCGTGTCGATGCCGGTCAAGCCGCCGCCAATTACCACAGCCGGCAGGCGAACCTGCAGATTCGACAGTGTATCTTTCTTAAACGCACCGGTTAGCTGCAACGCCATCAGAAAATCCGAGGCCTGACGGATGCCGCGGATGAGGTTGTTCTTCATCGGAACGATCGTCGGCCGTCCGGCTCCGGTTGCGATCGCGATGTGGTCAAACCCGAGTTCCCACGCGTCCTCGATCGTCAGCGTGCCGCCAAATCGGATGCCGCCATACGGACGGAACCGCTTGCGGCGCGTCAGCATCAACTGGATCATCGTCAAAAAATTCTTGTCCCAACGCACGGTGATGCCGTATTCCGAAACACCGCCAAAGCCAGAGAGAATACGCTCATGAAGATTCTCGGTTATCTCACCGATGTCTTTGATCGGTTTCGGACACGCTTTGCCGTGATTTCCGGTCCACTCGGTCGGCAGCGGTTCGATCTTGAGGCCGTCGATGCCGATGACGCCGAAGCCTTCGTTCAATAGATAGTGCGCGAGCGTGTAGCCTGCGGGGCCGAGGCCGACGACCATCACGTTCTTACCATTGTAGGGCAGTGTGTACGGACGTTTGGCGTTGAGTGGATTCCAGCGTGTTAGGAGGCTGTAGATCTCAAAACCGTAGGGCAGATTCAGGACGTCCGTCAGCGAAGCCGTTTCCGCGAGCGGTATATTTACAGGTTCCTGCTTCTGAAAAATGCAGCCCTTCATGCAGTCGTTGCAGATGCGGTGGCCGGTTCCGGCGCACATCGGATTGTCGATCGTGACCAGCGCCAATGACCCGATCGCGTCACCTTGCTTTTTGAGCAAGTGCATTTCGGAGATCTTTTCGTCGAGCGGGCAGCCTTCGGTCTTGATGCCGAGCGGATTGCGTTTCGCGGTGCCGTCCGGCTCGCGCAAACCTGTCGAACACGCGTCCTTCTCTCGCTCGTGGCAGATCATGCAGTAATCGATCTCGTACAGAGCGTCGCGCATTGTGCCGCGGTCATCGGTCAGTTTGAAACCGTCGCGCCTGCGCAAAATGTCTTCCGGCCCACGCATGATGTTATGCAAATGCGGTTCCGGGTGGATCAGATGAACGAGATTTTGGTAATCAAGAGCGTGCGGGACCTTAAAGCTGTACCATTTCTTCGATTTGCTTGCGAAGGCCGCTGCTGCCCATGCCTCGATAATGCGGAGAGCGGCCTTTACCGTAAGCAGATCACCAACGGCGTCTTCCTCG
The DNA here is from genome assembly GCA_031362825.1 of Acidobacteriota bacterium. GTDB lineage: Bacteria > Acidobacteriota > Blastocatellia > Pyrinomonadales > Pyrinomonadaceae > OLB17. Next base: position 5,110 of record JANLTF010000526.1, read on the forward strand.
ATCACATACTGCGAAAATAGCTGGCCAAAAGCCTCGTCTTTGAGCTTTTCGTAAGCTGCCGTTACCTTTTGAACGGTGGCGGCAACAGTCCCATCGGCCTCGTGGACCTCTCCGCCATCGCTCGAAACGTGCGTAAATGCTTCTTCTGCATCGAGCAGACGACAGGTCATCTCGGCGATCGACAGTTCTTCGTCGCGAATCAGAGTTTCGTCAAATGCGTTGTTACGCAGTTGCGTCACTGCCGACCAGAGTTGCGTTTCGTTAAGCCCGGCGAGTTGGTCCGCTTTAAACTTCTTACTCGCACGCCGTTGTACAAAGAACTTAAATTTCCAAACCGGATTTTGCGTCAGGATGTTACGCGAAAGCTCGCCCTTTTCGCGTTCGATATGAAAGAGCCTGCCGACGAAATCGGATAAGAATGGAGCGGCGTCGGTGAGAATTTTCGATTCGACCTTGCGTTCAAAACCCTCGCCGCGTGCAGCGATGTATTTGGAAAGGGCGGTGTGAAGAACCGGTTCTCGCTCGGCGACTTCACCGTAAAACCGGTCGGCCAGTTCCTTTAATTTTACGGCGTCAAATAGGTCCGAAAAACGAAAACCCTCAATTCCAAGTTCGAGATCGAAATCTGCCGCTGCTGTGTAGCTGTTCGCACTAGCTGTCATAACTGTTAACGTATCCGCATTTCCGCGTGCAGAGTGTAATTGAATAATATAACATTTGCGCGTGGCGGCTAACAAAACTAGCCCTTTCGGGGAGCGACGCGGCGCAGCGAAATAGGTGCAAATGCTAAAATTTTAGTGTAAAATCGCGCCAAATATGGTATAAAGCAAGTTCGCCTTTCGCGCGCTCTAAATAAACTGGGCGATTAGGATTGTCTAGCAGTATGGAACAAGATCAGAGGTTGACACCGCTTCCACGGGTCGCCGACATTCAAACAAGCCCAGGTGAATATCCGGCCGCCTACGCTGGTTTTTACGATGACGAGACCTTAGCGAGCAAACGTTCGCTGAGACAGTATTTCAACGTCGTTTATAAACGTCTGCCGATCATTGCGGCAATCGCATTGATCGTCACTGCGGCGGCTTCGTTCTATTCCTATCGGCTGCCCTCTATCTACTCGGCTCAGACCGAGATGATCATTGAGCCGCGTAAACCAGAGGTCACCAAGAAAGACGCGATCAACATCAATTTCGGAAACGACCAGAATTACTACAATACGCAGCTTCAGCTCTTGCAGAATCCGGATCTGATGAAAAAGGTGGTGGTTTCACTAAACCTCCATCATGAGCCAAATCTCTACGGTGACGATAATCGCGGTATTTTTAACACCATCAGAAACTTTTTCTCCGGCAGTTCAAAAGTAGCGGCTCCCGAGAACACCCTACCGGTAGTAAACGAATCATCTGTCGTTAATGACAAAGATGAGCGGATCCAGCTATCTCCTGAGGAAGATGCACGAGCCGTAAGGTATGCGGGGAGGTTGCTCGGTGGCCTTAAGGTCGATCGTCTGGAAGACACAAATCTGGTCCAGATCACTGTCCAAAACCAGATACCGGTGCTGACAGCTAAGTTTGCGGACAAGATCGCCGAGCTTTTCATGGTAGAAAATGAAAAGCGTGAACTCGAAGGTTTGAAGACCGCCAATGCCGAACTTACCGAATCGATCGAAAAGCTGAAACAGACCATTGGCATACAGCAGAGCGAGCAAATGCAGGAGCAGCAAAGCAGCGGTTTGCCTTTGCAGGACAAAGGCGGCGACCTAAGGGCCGCAAACCTCGTTACTCTCCAAAACCAATACAACACTGCCCACGACGAAACTGGAAAGATCGCGGCCGTGTACAATGCGGCAGTAAGTGCGGCCGAAAGCGGAGATATTCTGTCGATTGCTCCCAATCCGTCGGTACTAGAGGCCCGAACCAGCCTTCTACGCCGGAAGGCGGAACTGGAAAAACGGATCGAAGATATCGATGGCCGAAAGAAAGAAGCAGAAGAAAAACGTGCAAATCTACTAGCTCGATACACTGAAGAGGTTCCTGAAGTCAAGTCGATTTCGGCTCAGATCAAAGAGCTCGAGGCGCAGAAGATAAGGCTCGAAAAAGAAGTCAGTGACAAGATCAAGTTTGAGGACGACAAGCTCGAAAAGAATGCCCGAAAAGAGGTTTTGACCAGCCTCAGATCTCAGCTCGGAGCCGCACAGCAACGCGAAGAAAGGGCTCGGATCGCTTACGCCCAAGCTGCATCGCGAGCAAACGTCGAGGGCCAGGCCGAAACGCGGTTGACAACTCTAAAACGCGAGATCGAGACCAACCGCAACTTGCTCGATACCTATACTCAACGCCAGAAAGAGCAGGAACTCGCGATCTCAGGCGGCCGCCCAAACAATATTAAGATATCCAATCATGCGACGGTTCCGAATGGCCCGATCGGCCCGCAGCGACTGAGAAATATCATCATCGCCTTTTTAGTTTCACTAGGTTTCGGTGTCGGCCTTGCGTTTCTGATGGACTACCTCGACGATTCGGTTCGTACCTCCGACGACGTGAGCCGTCATCTTGGCCTGCCGACACTCGCCCTGATCCCGCACCATTCATTTTCGGATAAAAAGGCGTTGGGTCTGATTCCGAAGAATGGAAATGGTGGCGACAATCTGTCTCCATCGGCGCTGATCGCTATCGAAGAGCGCAATTCTCCGATCGCCGAGGCCTATCGCCATTTGCGTACGTCCTTGCTATTTTCATCAGCCGGCAAACCGCCGCAAACGATACTGGTTACGTCATCTCAGCCGTCTGAGGGGAAAACCACAACGGCGATGAATATGGCGATCACGTTGGCTCAGGGCGATGCAGACGTGATTATCATCGACTGCGATCTGCGGCGTCCGCGTTTGCACAACCACTTTGGACTTTCAAATACGCACGGGCTGACAAACTATCTTTCGGGCGAAAAATCGACGGATAATCTGATCAAAACGTCACCGAACCTGCCGCGGCTCAAGATCATCACCAGCGGCCCGATCCCGCCGAATCCCGCCGAGCTGCTCAGTTCGAACGAGATGAAGAATATGCTTCAGTTCCTACGGGGCCGTTTTGATCAGATTATCCGTCGATTTTTCGCCCGAAAGATAGTTTGTCAGCCCGTGCGTATTTGAAAGTCCAAAG
>JANLTF010000542.1:0-8618 GCA_031362825.1 Acidobacteriota bacterium
CCGCCAGGAACACCGATCTCGGCCGTGATATGAGCAAATATGTTGTGAACCGGATTTGGAAAAACCTGCGAGACGAAGATCCCGGTTTCGTCATACTTCGTCATGTGTGTCCGGTAACCGTTGAGCCCGACGCCGACTAACGGATTGTCGTCGATCATTCGAAAGGCGGTTTCCATCAACGGAAGGCGTATTTGTGCCGACCCCTCGTCGTCTCCGGTCAGCCGGTCGTAAATCTTTCCGGCAAATGGGCTTAGCAGCAAGCAGGCCACGAAGACGGCGGACACGACCGAGATAAGATAGGGCTTCTTCTCATATGCCGAAAGCCTAAACCAGCCGAAGACGAGCATCAGCGGAATGACCGCCAACAGGGCGATCCAACTGCCTCGGGCCACTGACAATATCACGGCAGCCAGCCCCGACAATGCGGCAACGGCTAACACTATCCGTTGGTAGGAACCGATGGACTTTACGCGGCACAGCAAAGGCGTCAGAACGACAGGCAGAAGGGATGTGACGACCCAGGCCATTTCAGTTGGTGTGCGGAGGAACGCCGGTACGCGCGACAGCAACTCACTCTGGGTGCCAAGCAGTTCGTCCTCGGTGCCGGTCCCAAAATTTGGAAAATTAGTTGGAAAATCGATCGAAAATTGAGAAAGTGCAACAATGCCGGTCAGTAGCAATCCAAGTGAAATACCGACCACCAGATCGATCACTCGCTCGCGGCGGCTAAAATGCAGGGCGACCGCGTAGGCGATAAGGACCGATGTAAAAAACGAGAAGATCGAAAATCCGCCCAGCACTATCGGCCCTGCGTAGAGAACCGATGCCACCACACAAACCGACAATGCTACGGTTAAGTAAATGAAGGTAGAAGGGAAAACTCGTTCGCTTGTATCCTCGTAGAAATGATCGTGAACAACAAGAATTACAGCGGTGAAGAGCGTCAGCGAGAGATTGAGCCCTGACGGGTCTTCCATCTCATTGATCTTAAAGAGGCTGACGTCGCCTTTGAAAAAGAATGAAGCAACAAAAGCGTAGCGGACCGCAATAATTACGGGTAGTTCGAAGTAAAATGCGGTCACTGCACCCAACATCAACGTGAGCACGGCTCCGACACCGATGATCCGTGAACTAGGGCCGTCGCCCGCAATTACGATGCCGTAACCGAGAATGCAGGCTCCGGCGATCAGCGCACAAAGGACGGCGAATCTTTTGGCGAGGTCCAGTTTGTTGTTCGAAGCTACTGTTTGATTCACCATGCTTACATTGCGCCCGTTCCGCGGAGCACGGTTGGGACCGTTTTGAACAGGATCTTGAGATCGAGGGCGAGCGACCATTTTTCTATGTATTCCAGATCCTGGATGATCCATTTATCAAAACTCGTTTCGCTGCGTCCGGAGATCTGCCAGATACACGTGATGCCGGGTTTGACGCTAAATCGGCGGTTGAACCAGTGTTTGTCGAACCGTTGGAAGTCGCGTTCGGGCAGAGGCCTCGGCCCGACCAGCGAAAGGTCTCCGAGGAGAATATTGAAAAGCTGAGGCAGTTCGTCGAGGCTCGTTTTTCGAAGCCACACGCCAAGCCGCGTCACTCGCGGATCGTTCTTCATCTTGAAAACAGGGCCGTCGGCTTCGTTCAGTTTTTCGAGTTCGGCCTGCCGTGCCGGTGCATCGGCTACCATCGTTCGAAACTTAAACATATTGAACCGGCGTTTGTTCAGTCCGACCCGTTCCTGAACGAAGAAGACCGGACCCGGCGATGTTATTTTGACCAAGAGAGCTATCAGCAACATCACGGGCGAGAGCACTAGAACCAGAGCCAATCCTCCTGCGAAATCGATAGAACTCTTAACAAACGCCTGCCAGTCGGTGAGGCGCGACGCGTATATTGAAAGGATCGGGGCCTCGCCGATCTCGCCGGCGACCGCTCGGGATAGGTTTAGATTGAATAGATCGGAATAGATCCGAACGGTTATTCCCTGCTCTTCTGCAGCTTCAGTTATAGACTGAATTTTTTCGTAATACGATTTGATCGGAAGGCAGATGATGACCTCATCGATCACATTCGTTGCCAGAATTTTTGGTATATCGGCGAGTCGGCCCATTACTCCCGGGCCTTTGAGATCGTCGATGAAACCGAGGAACTGATAACCGATAGCCGGATTCTCGTTGATCAATGCGACCAGTTTGCGGCCGCGAGGTCCCGAGCCAATGACTACGACCGACCGCAGATTGCGGCCGTGTAGTCGAAACTGCTTTAGCAATGTGCGTTTGAGCAAACGGATCGAGAACAGCAGGATGAACGAGACGAATGCAAAGATCAGCAAGAACCGCTTTGGAAAGATCGGCCATTCGGTGAGAAGGATCAATGTCCCGAGGATCAGCGTAGCGAAGGTGACGGCCCGCAATACGTCGGCGAATTCATCGTTTAGACTCGCCAACCGTTTTGAACGATAGAGCCAAAACGACGAGAGCATGAAGATCCAGCTCGCAAAGACGCCGCCGAAAAAGAGTACGCTGTCGAACGTCGGTGCTGTCGCCGCAAGGACGACATAGTCCATACCGATAGGCCCGCCGTAATAAAAAGCAAGCCAAAGGGCCACGCTCAGGGCGGAGAGATCGAGCACGCGATACAAAAATAGTAATGATGATCTTAGTCTTTCTTTCATATTCTCTAGAGGGTGCCCGCCTCTCTATTTTCCAATCTCGCGGACGGCAATTTGCGGCGATAGGACGTCGCCGGCACATCGATATACTCAGTAAGTTCAACGTGCGGAATGGACGCCAATACCGGAAGATCAAAACGGCGTTCGATCTCGTAGGCCGACAGGATAAGATCAGTTTCCGGATGCGTCTTGGCTAGCTTGTCGTAAAATACGGCTGCGGCAAAGGCTGCCATAAATCCGACTGCAAGCAACACAAAAAGGTTTATCAGCGGCTTCGGATTCTTCTGTTCGCCATCGGTTCTCGGAGGATCGACGACCACGAAATTCATTACCTGTTCTTTGTTGAGGACCTGCCCGATCTCGTTCTCGCGGGATTTCTTTTGGTACAGCAAATACGCTTCTTCGTTGATATTTCGTTTACGTTCGAGGCCCGTTCGCTCGATGCTTTTGGTGTTGAGAAACTCGACATCGCTCATCAATTTCGATGCCTGAGTTGACAGTGTCTTTTCTCGATCCTTCAATGAAGCGAGCTTTGTCTGGGCATCGACCAATTCGCCTTCGAGCCGTCGGCGAAGATCGTTGAGTGCAAAGGTGCGTTCCAGCGGCGGGTTTGCCGTCTCGGCGGCCAGCGTCTTTTTGAGCTGATCGATCCGCTCCTGATTTTCGCGGACGAAGCGGCTGTTCGGCTGATACTTTTGCAAGAGCTGTGTTCGCTGCTGTTCGAGTTGGAGCAACTCGTCCTTCATTCTGTCGAGAGCCGGTACGTACTTCGAAACAAATCCGGTTTGGATCTCTTTCGGTTCGAGTTCGATCTTTTCCTGAAGCGATGCGACTCGCTTTATCGTTTCTCCGAGCTCTGTCCGAGTTGCGCTAACCTGCGTTTGTGTGTCGGAAAGCTGTTTTTGAAGTAATCCCTGTTGGGTCGAGATATCGGCGCCGACGACTCCGTTCTGTGAATCAAAATCCTTCAGCGTTTTGGTCGAATCGTTTAGCTGCTGATTAAATTTGCCTGTCTGTTCATCAAAGACTTGGCCGGCCTCGGGCTTGTCGTTTATGTGAACGTGAAGTTCGACGAATTTGCGATAGATCGCGTCAAGCGTCCGCTTGGCACGGATCGGGTCTGTATCGGAATACGAGATCTTTATGACCCTCGATTTCTTGACCGGCACGACATCGAGGTTGCCCACTACGCGATTTACGGTCTTTTCGAGAGCAAAATCGTAGCCTTCATCAGAAGCGTTGATCACCTTGGCACTATCGTCGGGCTTTGAGAAAAGGCTATAGATAGCGTGTTTTACTTCGGCCCGTTTATCGGCGAGCCACGTGTTTTGTTTTGCCTTTTGGTCGTTGACCAGATCAAGTTCTTTTGCGGCTCCTGCGATGACCTCGAGACTCTTAAATAGTTCGAGTTCCGAGTTGAATTCTTCGTCGCTGATCGCAGTTTGGGTGATCTCGGCCGTCTTGTCCGTTGATGTGACCTGCGGATCGATCCTGTCGCGGGAGACCAAAAGGCTCATCGTGGCCTCGTACTTTGGGGTGATCAGAAAGGTCGCGAACATGCCGGTCGACACCACCAAAACGACGAGCAAGAGCATAAGCAGCTTATGCTTAAATAGCCTTGGCCGCGGCGGAGCGAAGTCGCTATTGGAATTCAAGTACCTCATAGGTTGCGGTCGTTCTCTTACAAAAATTTTGGCAGCAGCCCGCGGAAAGCTTCTACGGCCTTGGTAAACTGGGACATTTTAGAGTCTGGAACAAAGACATAATCGCCGTCCTGCAACATCAGGTCCCGAGCCGTACCTTTCTGGTTTAGAATGTCCATTACGTTAGCCGTTTGGATCTTCCAGTCGCCCCGGCCGTCGGGCCGTGCGTGAATGACCATCGATCGTCTCGCATCACGCGTGAATCCGCCGGCGAGGAAAACAGCCTGTACAACGGTCTTGGCTTCGCGGAGGTCGTATCGTCCGGGCTTATTTATCTGGCCGCCGACGTAGATCCGCGGTTGGACAAAATCGATCACCGACACCGATATCATCGGCGTCAGCAGGATCTCGTTGTATTGCAGCTCGAGTTCTTTTTTTAGTTCTGTCACGGTTCGGCCACCGGCCTTAACGTCGTCGATCAACTGAGCGCTTATAAATCCGTCCGGACGAACGACTATCGACAGTTCGTTCAGTTCGGGATTTGAGAAGAATTTCAGGCTGATCTTGTCGCCGGGCTGAATGAGATACATCGCAGGTGCCTGTCCGGTTTCCGGGTCTTTGACCTGCCCCAAGAATGGCTGCGAGAGGCAGCACGAGACTAATGTGGCGAAGATCAGTGAATAGACGAAGCGCATAGGGTTTCTCGTAAGACGGTATTCCGTTGAGTTACTAGAGACTGAATTGGCCTTGGCTTCCAGCATTATTTGATCGGTGTATTGGAAAAGCCCTGGTCGCGGGCGTAAGATTGGCACTATAAGGAGCGACTATCATGGACTTTTATTTCTTGCTGTTTTCGCTATTTTTTCCGCGGATCGTGATGCTCGTGTTCCTGTTCGTCTATCCGAACCTGTTTCCCGCGAACACAGTTCCGCAATGGGGCGACATTCTGCTCGGCATTTTTGCTCCGCGAATCCTCATCCTGATATACATCTATCAGAACTTGGGCTACGACAATATCTGGTTCGCGGCTCACCTGATCGTGATGCTGCTGGCTTATTTCGGCGGCGGGCGTGAGACCTCGCGAAGGCGCCGAAATCGCCGGGAACGATAGCACCAGAGAAAGCTCACAATTGGACATAACGGCCGCTGTTTGCAAGAATGTTAAATCACGCGAACAGCCGATCGATCGCCTGTTTTGACTGAAAAATCTTTGATGATCGCCACTAACCTAAAAGGATTTGAAGCACTGCCGCAGACGATACCGCATTATTGCCTTGAGTCGTTTCGGCGGCACAACAAGCGGGATGCACTTGCGTTCAAGATCGACGACGTTTGGAATTACCTGAACGGCCACGAGGTTATCGACCGCGTAAAACGCATCGCTCTCGGCTTGGCAGCACTGGGAGTTAAACCCGGCGATCGTGTTGCGATCATCTCGGAGAACCGGCCGGAATGGTCTTTTGTCGATCTTGCTATCTTAAGTTTACGGGCCGTAAACGTTCCTATATATACTACTCAGGCGGTCGAGCAGATCAGGTTTATCCTCGAAAATTCGGGCGCCAAGATGCTGTTCATCTCGGGCAAAAAGCTTTGGAAACATGCGGAAAATGCGATCCAGAGCGTCGAGCGTTTGGAGAAGCTGATCTTCTTTGACGCGGACAGTAAACCAGAAGGCAATAGCCGGGCGATCTCGCTCAGCGAAGTTGAAACGGAAGGCGATGCGTATCGAAAGATCGACGCAGACATATTCGACCGTTCGCTGGCGGCTATCGAAACGAAGGACCTTGCGACCATTATTTATACGTCAGGTACGACCGGCGAGCCTAAGGGCGTGATGCTGACACATGAGAATTTCGTGGCATGTATCGTTGGCGTTTCAAAGGGCCTGCCGATACGTTCGACCGATCGCAGCCTTGCCGTCTTGCCGCTCTCGCATATCTTCGAACGCACCGTTTTTTATGTGCTTTGCTCGAATGGAGTGTCGATACACTACTGTGCGGCGTTCGATCAGATCGCGTCGCATTTGCAGGAAGTCAAGCCGACTATCATGACGGCCGTTCCAAGGCTTTTCGAGCAGGTCTATCACAAGATCGTTAAGAAAGGGAAGGCGGCCGGCGGCTGGAAGACGAGCCTTTTCGACTGGGCACTGATCGTGGGACAAGATTATTGGGAAGCAAAAGATAACCACAGATCGGTTTCGCCTGTGCTGGCCGCAAAGCATGCTATTGCCAATCGGCTTGTCTTTTCGAAATGGCGTGCCGGTGTTGGCGGCGAGCTTCGGTTTTTTGTTTCGGGCGGCGCTCCGCTTTCTAAAAAACTATCGTACGCATTCTGGGCGGCCGGAATTCCTATTTTGCAGGGCTATGGCATGACCGAGGCCTGTGTGACGTGTGCCAACCGCCCTGAGGACAGCAAGGTCGGGTCGATCGGGACTCCATTTGACGGTATCGAAATGAAGATCGCGGAGAAGGACGGCGAGGTCCTCGTCCGCGGGCCGAACGTGATGGTCGGTTATTACGACAATCCCGAGGAGACAGCCAAAGTCATTGACGACGAGGGCTTTTACCACACTGGCGATGTCGGTTATATGGACACGGACGGGCATTTTTTCATCACCGACCGGATCAAAGACCTTTTCAAATTGTCCAACGGCAAATACGTTGCTCCGCTGCAGGTGGAGAGTCTGCTGAAGCAAAGCCCGCTCGTTTCGCAGCCGGTCGTGGTCGGATCGGGCCGCAAACAGGTCGGTGCTCTGATCGTGCCGGATTGGGATGCTCTCAAAGAAGAAATGAAGGCCGCGGGCCACGACGCCAGCGGCAGCCGCGAAGAGCTGTGCGAAGACCCGCAATTCATCAAACGCGTCCAACGCGACGCCGTTGACCTGACCCGCGAACTCAGCGATTACGAACGCGTCAAACGTGTCTATCTGCTGCCCCGCGAATTCTCAATCGACAAGGGCGAAATGACTCCGACCCTCAAGATCAAACGCAACGTAATCGACGAAAAGTACACCGAAGCCATCGACGAGATCTGCGGTTCCTAAACTCAGTTTTTTGACCTCCGAGAAATGACCAATTGTGTTTTTTTATGTGTTGGGCTTGAATTGTGGTACGTACCACAATTTTTCCAGCATTTTTGCAAAAAATGAGCAAAAATGGAGCTTTGGTGACGCTTTTTAGGGTCTTGGTAACGCGTTTTTGAGGCTTGGTAACCGCAGAAATGGGCGTTGGTAACGCCAAAAGCGGGCTTGGTGCCGCGGAAAAAAATGGGCCACCAAACGCGATCTGAGGGCAGCAGACACAAAAAGGCGTGATTTTCCGCCGCCTACCGCCGACTCCGCCACCAGGACAACCATTATTCCCGCCGCCGCCACCACCGCCACCGCCGCGAACGCATCCCGTCTCAGGCAGAAAACACGACCGAACACCCGCCCTACCGGTTGGGTTTCGGCCTAGCGCGGTTGTGGACGGAGATCTGGATCGAATAGGTCTTTTAATCGAATAGGTCTTTTATAGAACTTGTGTTCAGGCAGGGTCACCGACCAGTTCTTCGGTTTCGCGGAGAAGTGAGTTTAGGGCTCGCCGGTCGTAGTTGCGGTTTTTTAGCAATGCCTCGGCGAGTTCGAAGAGCGGGGTTGGGATCTCGGCCACAGCGGCTACGTCGTGGTTCCTTCCCCATAATTGAGCTCCTCCGTTCAAGTCGTGTCGTATTTAGTTAGGACGCTGAACCTCCCCTGACAAGCAAATGTATTGACAAGCCGCCTTTTACGATTATACTTAGGTCTCAAATGAACTGAATAGATAATTTCGCACCTTATCGGAGACCACTATTGGGTTGGCTCCAGTAAGTACACGACCGACGAAAGACAACAGTGGCCTAAATCCGGGCTTTTGCACCGAGAAATATGAAAAATCTTTTAAGGGAGAATAAACGGGTCAGTGGATCTGTTTTCTTTATTGGGGTAGTGCTGGCATTAGCAGCATTTGGATTTTTGGCCATTCAGCATAACGTAATGGCGGAAGATGAACTTGCCGCTGTTGATAGGCCGGATCCAGAGAATACAGCGGCAAATAGGGGCGAGGTGACAGACAATTCGGTTTCGGATCTATACATAGTTGTCTTTTCCGAACCTGCCTTGGCGGGTTATGACGGCAGCATTCCGGGGTTTACCAAGCCGGGCAAATTGCGGGGCAAGGAGAAGCTGGATGTAAAAAGTCCGAGTTCTCTGCGGTACCTCGAACACCTCGATAGTGTTCAAAGTGACCACGAGGCGGAGATCTCCGAGACGATCGGCCGTTCTCTTAGCGTCG
>JANLTF010000572.1:0-3932 GCA_031362825.1 Acidobacteriota bacterium
CTATCCACTACCTCGCGCTCCAGGCCCCGAAAAAAGGCGAAGCCCTCATCGCCCACAACGAGTGCTATCACACACGATCGCTCCCCGGCTACTGGTCCCAGATGCACCGCGTCCGCTGGCTCCTCGAAGAGCTCCTAAAAAAAGACCGCCACCGCCACCCAACCCTAACCGCCTTCCTAGCCACGCTCCCCGATCAGGTGAAGGATTAATAGGTGGCTGTTCGTTATTCGTTGTTCGCTATTGGCTGTTCACTGTTCGTTGTTCGTTATGCACTGTTAATGCTCTGGATCGAGATGATCAAAGAAAACCCCGTGTAATGTAGCGATTGTCGGCCCATCACAGACTTACCATGCCACCTTTTTCGGCGTGGCTTTAAGCAGTGAATTCAAATGATGATTCTATTCGGAACATCAGGAAGTCGAGACAGGAAAGCCAATCGCGACCGCTTCGTGCTATAGTGCAGTGGTCATATCTTAACGATGCCTCCAAACGAATAACATTAGTTCACCGCTGCAAACTTGTATGCGATTGTCCCGCGAATCTCTCGACTTACTACTAACGCCTGAATATCGCGAATATAAAGGGCTGAAAGCGAAAAATTTCGACGGGGACGGTTTAGGATGTTTTTTCATAATTATTTTACATCTAGCCCTTATTGGCTTGTTGGGCCTAGTTTTAAGACTCAATAAACGCGACGACTGGGCAGCTCTTTACGCGGCCGGAGTCCTCATACCCTATTGTTGGGCACCGGTTATTTGGCTGGTATTGGGTCTCGGGATAGACGACTGGTTTAAGAAAGTATATAGAAGTCGCAGCGAGAAATCCGACAAATTTCAAAGGCTCAAACACTTCCAACAATTTTTTCCGGATGCAGAGCGGTTGGTTAATGAACAAGTCCAAGAATATTGTCGTTCGGGGGTCCGCAGACTAGTATCTGAATTGCGCAAGGCCTTGCGAGGGACGACGGATTACCAAACAGCTATAGACGCCTTAGAATGGAATCATAGGTTTCTAGCGGATTCTCAAAAAGCTCGCAATGGGAATTATTTAGATCTTCGTACCTACGTCAGTTTTTTGGAGGAGGCAGACGTACATTTTGAGCAGGATTTGGGCATCCACGCTCCAAAAAAATCCGATTTTGGCTCTAAAACAACTGCGAATAAGTTTTATAAACGGAAGCAAACTTATTCCGGTCACGGGAATATTCTTGGGATCAATGATCCGATAAGCCCCAGCACCACTGACATTTCGAATCATCAAAGAACGCAACAATCTGATAGGTCAGTTCGCCCGACTCGGCAGGAGAACTCGTCTACTGCCATCCCACAACACGACGTACCCACTGCACCGCCAACTACCCAGGTTCAACCGGTCGTGGAACGAAAATTGGAAAATACGGCATTCCCGGGCGAACCGGTTATCGTCTTGCCGCCTCGGTCATCTGGTTCTCCAAGATTGTTCCATGCACCTCCAGATTATTACGTCGAGCTCGCCGACCGACGAACAGAAATTGGACGAAAGGGTGAGAAATTTGTAATGGAGTTGGAAAGGTCTCGCATCCTAAATGATCTAGGCTCCTCCTATCTTAAGCGATTGATCCACAAAGCATTGGAGGCGGACGGGTTTGGGTATGACATCGAATCAATTGAGAATAATCGAAAGATATATATTGAGGTAAAAACCACTGTCGGATCTAAACGAGCTGGTATAGTTTTCACTCATACCGAGTTTTCCGCCATGGAAAAGAAGAAATCCGCTTATTACCTTTACCGCGTGTTTAACTTTGACACAGAAAGCGGAAAAGGCGATTTCAAAGTATATCGCGGTCGTGATGAAATCTTGGCAAACTTCGACATCAGTTATCAAAACTATGTTCTAACCCATAAGTAAACAAGTATATGTCAGCACCTTGAATCCGGCGTTTCTAACAAATGTATTTGGCGTAAGCGCTAATGCTCTATGGGTTTTCGACTTTTCAGCTTATTTATCCCGTTTGCTGACAGGAAACCAAAAAGCCTCGCCCGATCACTCGGCGAGGCCTTGCTTCGGATTATTTTCTATTGACTACGTCCCAGCCCGAATAAGCCTTCTTCTCAGCTTGTCCATGACCACTTGCTCTTCAGTGCTACTTCTTACTCTCGTCTTTGAGATCGTTGACCTTTACACCGTGGGCCTCGAATTCAGCTACGATCTGGCGAAAATTCTTGTCACCGAGTTTAATGACGGCGAACTTTTCTCCTGCCTGGACGGACATCCAGTGTTTTTTCTTCTTGATGAAAAGAAACGGAATCGCAAAAATGAATCCGACGAGAAGAGCTGTAGCGATTGCTCCGCCGCCTGACAACATTGGCTTCTTGGAGTAGGAATGGTCCGCGTTCTTGATGTCGGCGTACGCAATCTCGCGCGTTTCGGCCTTAAAGGCTGCCTTGTCGGGAACGACACGAAACACGTCCTTCTCAAAAGTGATGTCGGCGTCGGTTTCTACAGTCTTTTTGTCGCGGGGAACCATAAGTTCGACGTCATAGGTTCGCGAGTTCGAGGTCTGGGCATACGCCGAAGTCGCCGCTACGAAGCACACCAGCGAGAAAAAACACAGAGCGCGACGATATAAGGTTCTCCGAAGTTGTGAGTGATTCATTGCATATTCTCCTGTAAGTTGATTAGCAACGAGAGTATAACCATGTCTTCGTCAATAATCAAAAAGCCTCGCCGATCACCCGACGAGGCTTTTTACCGATTACTGAACTCTAGAAGATCAAGACACGCCGGTGCTTCGGGCGGGTTTTGGGGAGCGTGCGGGGCGGCCGCCTTTTTTGCCGTTGAGGCGGGCGGCTTGCGTTTTGGCGGCGGAGGTTTTGCTGCCGCCTATTTTTGCGAGTTCGCGCATCCACTCTTTTGTGCCAAATATGTTGGCGGCTAGGCCGGCGATCGTGTAATGGGCATCAAGCTCGTCCCAATGGATCGCGTCACCGGATTTGGTGATGTAGCCGCTGCGGATATCTTTTTCCGAAGCGTTTTGCAGTTCCCTAATACGAGCGACGGGGAAATCGATGCGAGTGCTGTCTTGCGTACGGATCGACAGAATACGGGTAGAGGCATCAAACTTAAAACCGGTCGCAACCGGCTTGTCCTTGACGTAATCATCATAGCGAGTCTTACCACGCGCGATCTGTTCGTCGATCTCGTCTTCGGTAAAGACCCATTTATTATTTACCAGCTTTGCCATGGACTTTCTCGTAAAGGGCTTTTAGCGTTTCTTCGTTATCCAGAAAGATGCGGAACGCTCGATTTGCATCGTTTCTCTTGATTCGCGGATTCATCGGGCCTATCTCCGGCGGCTCCGTTTCACTTCCGAAAAACATCTTCATCTTCATGCCATCTACTTCGGCATCGACGTGCGGCGGATCGTGGTCGTTAGAATAGATGTTAAAACGAATGCCCTGGATCGTTTTGGCGGCCATACAAAAAGAGTCCGTAACCGCCACGCCAACATCTTTGATGTTAAACCCAAGCGGTTGGGTTTGTCAATAAGTTTTAAGATTTATCTTCAAATAAAGGTCGTCGGAATTCTAACCCGAAAGCTCTTTCGAGACAAGAGCAGATTATCGGGGCGGTATCGACATAGACGCGGGAGCCGGGCGGGAAAGTCAGTCGTCCCACGAATCACGCTCCGTTCTAAGCCATTCGTCCACTTCCTTTGAATCCTCGAAGACGCGTTTGACCGGATGGTCGTCTAATATATCAATAACCGAACGCCTAGTCCGGAGTGAGTCCGGTTCACCATTAACATTTTTCAAGATCAGATCGGCGAGACGCTTTTGATCGACTACGGGCAAAGGCCTGATCGATTCTTGATAGATTGTCTCTACGCTTGGCATAACATTGGAATATTAACATTAACTGCCAATTTGTTAAAGAAAAATTGAAAACCC
>JANLTF010000580.1:0-2132 GCA_031362825.1 Acidobacteriota bacterium
GGCCGAACTCGCCGACAGCAAATTGCCCGTCGATGTGTCGCTGAAAATGATCGAAGCCATCCACACACGCTGGGTGGCGTTGCTCGAATCAGTGACCGACGACGATTTCAAACGCGAATTCATCCATCCCGAAACAGGGAACTGGCCGCTCGAAGGAGCACTCGCACTATACGCGTGGCATTCGCAGCATCACACCGCTCATATCACGGGTCTTCGAGAACGTATGGGCTGGTAGTTGTTGCGGCTTGTGCCTCCGCAATAACTAATAACTGATAGGTAATAACGGATAAATTTGGATATTCGAACTTTCTTCCATTATCATTTATCAGTTTTAAGTTATCAGTTATTTCGAAAACGGGTCCTATGTCCGAAAGTCTCACCTCTAATCGACTTGTTTCGCTCGACGTCTTCCGCGGTATGACGATCGCGGGGATGGTGCTTGTGAATAATCCGGGCGGCTCGCCGGTGTATTGGCCGCTGGAACACGCGGAATGGCATGGCCTGACGCCGACGGATTGGATCTTTCCGTTCTTTCTCTTCATCGTCGGCGTCTCGATCGCGATCTCGCTGGGGAAGTACGCCGGCGGAAACCCCAGTGTGAACGAGCGTGCCTCCACCAAGAGTATATATCTCCGAATATTCTCGCGTTCCGCCTCGATCTACCTTCTCGGAGCCGCACTTTCAATCATTCCGTTCTTTCAATTCCAGGCGACAGACGCTCCTGATCCGTTAAAACTGGTGATCTGGCTGGCATTCTGTGGGTCGCTCTTTTTTCTTCTGCTGCGTAATTATAAGGTCGCGGGCATTCTTTGTGCCGCCGCGTTGCTTGGCATCGGCTTGATGAATCTCGCGGGTTACAACGTCGTCCGGTACAACTACGAAACGCTCCGGATCTTCGGCGTGCTGCAGCGGATCGCGGTCGTTTATCTCATCACGTCGATCATCTTTCTCCATACAACTTGGAAACAGCAGGTCGGTATCGGCATTGCCTTGCTGCTTGGTTATTGGCTGATGATGACGACGATCCCGGTCCCGGGCTGCGAAGTAACGAGCATCAATGACAAGGCCTGCAATCTCGCCGCCTATCTCGACCGCGTGATCCTGACCGAAAACCACATCTGGCGCGGCGGCAAGGTCTTTGATCCCGAAGGCATCCTCTCAACGATCCCCGCGATCGTGACGTGCATCTCGGGTGTGCTGACAGGGAAGTGGCTCGCCGGAACGCAGGCTACCAGCCTGCGTGTGGCTAATGTTGAGCCCACCGCCGTCGAGGATCAGGAAAAACGCAGGCTGGCAGCCTGCGTTTCGATGTTTAGTTTCGGCCTCGCTCTGCTCGCTCTCGGCCTCATCTGGAATAGCTATTTCCCGATGAACAAGGCGTTGTGGACGAGTAGTTATGTTCTCGCTACGAGTGGGCTGGCGTTGCTGGTGCTCGGGTTTTGCTATTGGCTGATCGACATCCAGGGCTACAAACGCTGGGCAAAGCCGTTCGTCATCTTCGGCGTCAACGCCCTGCCGCTTTTCGTTTTCAGCGGATTCATGGCACGAATGCTCTCCGCCTATCGCCTTACCGGCCCCGAGGGCACCCCGATCTCCGTCGGCCGCTGGACGATGAGCAATATCTTCCTCCCGATCTGGAACCCGATCGACGCCTCGCTCGCCTACGCGATCACCTTCATCCTAGTCTGGCTGTTCCTGATGTGGCTGCTGTATCGAAAGCAGATCTTCGTAAGAGTATAGGAGAAATTGGCCGCAAAAAGACGCAAAAAACGCAAAAGAAGAAATATCTTACTTTTGCGTATTTTGCGCCCTCTCGCGGCAATAAAACCTTACCCTGCGGCGGCGACTACTTTTTCGGCGGCGTCTTGCATGCCCTGGGCGGTTTGGATGCCGATGCCGGATTCCTGGAGGACGCGGCGGCCTTCTTCGACGTTGGTGCCTTCGAGGCGGGCGACGATCGGGATTGTCATGCCGAGATTTTTGTAGGCGGCGACGACGCCGTTTGCGACCATGTCGCAGCGGACGATGCCGCCGAAGATGTTGATCAGCACGGCTTTGACGTTTGTGTCAGCGAGCAGGATCTTGAACGCCTGTTCGACGCGCTCCTGCGAAGCACCTCCACCGACGTCGAG
>JANLTF010000602.1:0-6295 GCA_031362825.1 Acidobacteriota bacterium
CGCCCGCTTACGCAGGCGGTTCTGACTTTCTTTCCCTCACAAACCACACAACACCCGCCGCTGCCGACAAGATTCCCGAGATCACGACCAGCGTCTGTGGCGTGATGTAATAGATGGCTTCGGCTGCGGCGTAGCTCATGATGCCAAAAACCGTTAGCTCGGCGCCGCGTTCGAGCGTAGAGATCCGGCCGCGAATGTGGTCGGGCAGACTGCGTTGGAACATCGTCTCCTGCACCGCGTATTCCACGCCGACGATCGCTCTCGAAACAAACACGAACACCGAAAACCACATCAGCGAAGGCAAGTATGCCCCGGCCGCGAACAAGACTCCGTGGATTATCAGCGTCCAGCCGATGAACTTGTGATTGACGTTCTTGCGGTCGAGATATATTGATGTTCGACGTGCGATCAGCATTCCAAATGTCAGTCCGAGCCCTGTCGCCGTCCAAAGGATCGCGACCGCAATGTCCGGGTTCCAACCTTCGGCTTCGGCATAATGAACGCCCCCTAGACGCTCGTATATGATATTGATCGCCCCGCCGCCGGTCGCCCAGATCATGTTCATAATGATGATCGTCAGGGCGAAATGATTCGTAAATCCGTAGCGGACGCCTTCTTTTAGCTCGGTCATGAACGAAGGGCGAGACGCTTTGTCACGCATTCTGACGCCGGTCTCGTGATCGCGTGTAGCTTCGTCAGGGATCAGCCAAACCGTATAAGCCGAGATCAAAAACGAAGCCGCATTTATCAAAAACGCCGCCTGATACCCAAACACCGCCGCCGCCCAACCGCCAAGTGCCGACCCGACCGCCATCAGCAAAAACCGCGTCGAAAACAACAACGCCGTTCCCGCGAGCAAGCCTTCCTTTCCCGTCAGATTCGGTGCCGCCGCATTCTTCGCACCATCAAAAAACGCCCCCGCAGTGTGTAGGACAACCGTCGCGACATACGCGATCCACAGATCGCTTGCGTCCGTCACCAGCAAAAACGATAGCGCCACGACGGCCCGTATAAGGTCCGTCGCGATCATCACCGTCCGCCGCGAAAACCTGTCAACAAACGTCCCCGCGATCGGCGACATCAACGCAAACGGCAGCAGACGCGCCAGAAAAAACAACCCCGCCGCCATCGGCGAAGCTCCCGAAACCATGCGCACCAATCCCAAACCGGCAATAAAATTAAACCAGTTCCCAAGCTCCGATATGAACTGCCCGGCCAGCAAATTGCGAAAATTCCGATTCCCGCCGATCAACTGCCCATACGTCAGCGACACCATCTTAATAGAATAAACGGTTGGCTATGTTTTGTCAGAATCGATAGCGAGAGCCATTTTATTAGCCCGCGACTTTTGACTCTCTATCGGGAAATGATCAGCCTAAAAGCTCACCTTAACTCCGGTCTGAAGAAGCCGCGGCCCGGAAGGCAGGATTCCACGTGTGCGGTCCACTATGAATGTCCGGTCGAAGATATTTTTCGTAGTTACGAAAAATGTGGTTTTCCATTTCTCGATTCGGTAGTTGGCCGTCGCGTTCCAGTAGGTCTGACTGGAAATGGCACCAAGTTGTGCGTTTGCCGTTGGATTAACGGCGTTCAGATCGTCGCCAAATTGGCGTGCGATATACACATTTTCGATAAAAGTGTCGATGCCCAAGGGATTTGAATAGCCCAAGCTAGATGTCATGAGTGTTCGCGGTGTGTAAGGCAAACGGTTTCCTGTAATTGAGCAAGAAGTGGCCGAAACCCTCCGGCTCATGGGACAGTAAACATTCAGCGTCGCTGAACTCGTGACCGTGCTTAAACGCGTGCCGGTGAACTCTGCGGTCGGCAAATACGTGTAGGCGGTGCGCACATAGAAGTTATGCGAGCTGCGCAAGATCGTTCCAAGATCTACTGAGCCGGAGAACTCAACGCCCTGCTGTAGAGTCCTGCCCCCGTTTGTAAATGCTGCTCCGCCGGCGATCGAGGCGGGGACAATTTGATTTTCGTAATCGTTGCGGAAAAACGCTCCTGATAGGTCAACGCCGCGAATCGGACGACTTCGAACGCCGAACTCATAGTTCCAGCTTAGTTCCGAATCGAGGTCAACCACGCCCCCCGTGTTTGTAACCACGTCCTCGACACGCGGCGGCGAAAAACCACGGTGAACACCAGCGAAGATCGTAGTTTTAGTGAGACCTGAATATGCGACGCCAAGTCCGGGAATTATCTGGGCAACAGCTGTCTTACCAGTTACGCCACTTCCCGCATTGGCCAAGCGATTAGATCTTTGAAATTCGATGCGTTCAAATCTGACGCCCGGGGTAATTGCCAGATCTCTCCAGATAAAGCGATGCTGGATAAATCCGGATTGAGCCAAAGCCAGCCGCTCGTTGTTTTCAAAAACAAGACCGTCACGGGAATTCGGAAGGTCACCATTTTTCTGGATTCGCTCTTGGTCTTCGCGATGGATGCGAAACCCGGCGACAAACTCATTTCGCACGGCTCCGAGGTCAAAATTGGCGGTCAATCGCGGCTCTATTCCTTGCGTCAGATAATCGCGAAGACGACCCTCGTTACCGCAGGTCGTATTCAAACTGGCGATGCTCAAACAGTCCGGATCGACTGTTAAACGATTTGGGCGCTGGCCCGAATTTGACGATTGCCGCCACCAGTCGCGGGAAAAGTAGTTTGAGTAAAAATTCGTCGTAAGACTGATTTTTGAAGTCACAAGTGCCGTATGCTGTAACGAGACACCATATCGGCGCCCGAAAAAAAAATCATTTTTGAAAACATTGCCCCGCGGATCCCCCGCAAACTCGGCCTCGGTCGCACCGGAATAGGTAATATTCGAATCTTCCCGAAAAAATGAGAACTTGGCTGTCAAAATATTACGCGAATTGAACTGGATCACGGATTTGTTCGATAGATCATAGAGTCTAAAATTAGTATTCTCGCGAGCTCCGTCTCCCTGCTTGTCATTGAAATTGAGGATCGTGCCAATTCTGCCAAAAGTACCGCCAAAGCCAGCGCTGCCATTGAAAAAGCCACGGTTGCCTCCTTCGGCCTTAAACGTAAATGTTGGCTTATCAGGCGGATTAGGAGTCAAATAATTGATCACTCCGGCGATTGTCTGCGGGCCGTAGGCGATCTGACCGGAACCCTTTAGGACCTCGATCGATTCGTAACGCTCGACCGGTGGATGATAATAAGACGCGTTGTCACCATAGGGAGCATAGCTCAGCGGCAGGCCATCCTCGAGCAGCAGGACCTTTGTGGAACGCGTCGGATTTGTCCCGCGGATCCCGATGTTTGGTCGCAGGCCGAATCCTTCTTCGTCTCGGACATTAACACCAGCAATTTTCCTAAGAGCTTCCGAGAAGTTGAAAACGCGGCTGTTTTCCAAAGTGCGTTCGTCCAGCCTTTCAATGGAACCGGGAATTTCCGAAAGACTTTCAGATGTTCCCGAAAAATAACTAGCCATCACGGAAATCTCCGCGGCAATCTGCCCCGGTTTTAACTCTATGATCAGCGGCTCGTTTAATGGGAGCTGTATTTCACGGCGAACGGGGGCAAAACCTGGCGCTGAAATGGCGACCTCGTAAACGCCAAACTTAAGCCCACTAAACGAATACTGGCCATCGGCGGCCGTTTTCGTCTGCAATGAAAGCCTTATACTTTGTCGAGTAATCGTCAATTCTACACCGGCTACGGCATGTCCATTTCCATCTACGACGCGTCCATCCAACCGATCCGCCGATTGGGATAGTCCGGTCAAGCCCATAGATGCCAGCGCGAAGGCGATATAAATTGTCGTTCTCAGTTTCCTCTTCATAGATGTTCAATTGCCAATGCCTTACGATAAGTCTCAGCTAAGCATTAAGCTAGATCCTTATTGAAAGTGATTTTCACTTTCGAAATAAGAATTTATCTAAAATTGGATCTTTAGTCAAACTGCGCACGACACTTTCATGTCGGCCTCGTTGACACTCACAAAAAGCCGTCCGAACTCGAAGTTCAAATGGCTTTGACCTATGGATCAATATTTATTTTCCGGTGAAAATTGGCGGGCGTTTTTCGAAAAATGCGGCTACGCCTTCTTTGAAATCCTCGGATTTACCTGATTCGATCTGGCATTCGTGTTCTAGGGCGAGTTGGTCGTCGAGACTGTTTGAGAACGAGGCGTTGAGCATTCGTTTGATGCGGCCGATCGAGCCGGTTGGGGCCTTGGAGAGTTTTTCGGCGAACATTGCGGCCGTTACTGCGAGATCATCCACGGCCACGACACGGTTGATCATCCCGATCTGGAGCGCCCTTTCAGCAGAGAGCGTTTCGCCGGTCATAAACAATTCGGCGGCGAATTTTTCACCGATCGCACGCGGCAGGAAATACGTGCCGCCGCAATCAGGCGAAAGACCGATACGCACAAACGCCTCGTTAAACGACGCGTTGTCAGCAGCCACGACAAGATCACATGCAAGGGCAAAGTTGGTTCCGGCACCTGCACAGACACCGTTGACGGTAGCAATAAATGGAATTGGAGTTTCGCGGATAAGTTTGATCACATCATGCAAAGCGGCGAGCGGATCTTCGAGAAATGCCTCTATCCTTCCCTCTTTTTTCCACATGGATTGCATCTCGCGCAGATCGCCGCCCGAGCAAAATGCCCGCCCGTTTCCGGTCAGAACCACCGCCCGAGCATCGTCAGCAATCGCCTGTCTGATGGCCGCACCAAGATCGAGCGTCAATTGGAGCGACAAGGCATTCAAAGCCTCAGGCCGGTTCATCGTCACGGTCGCAACCGTGCCGTCGAGAGAGTAAATTACGGTTTCAAATTCCATATGAATTATTTGGCCGCAAAAAGGCACAAAATACACAAAATAGAACTCTTATTTTTTGTGCCTCCTTCGCCTTTTCGCGGCAATTTCTCTTAAGCGTGCCTCCCCCGCGAGCGGCTGGCTTGATGACAATCCTTACACAGTACCGAGCGGCCGACCTTGGGCTGAAAGGGCACCGTGTCGTGCTTGCCGCAATTATCGCAAACGATCTCAAACCGTGCCGGACCGTCTTCGCGCAGTGCCGCCTTCTTCGAACGGCATTTTGGGCACCGCTGCGGCGGCATCATATTGCGCTCGTAAAATTGCTGCTGCTCTTTCTCGGTAAAGAAAAAGACCTCGCGGCATTGAACACACGTTATTTCGGTATCGGGCATGTTGGCACTCCCTGAAAGATCAAATTTTGACTATGCGAGCAGTCTAACACAGCCCTGTCTAACGGCTTAATTCAGCGACATGATTTTTGACCGTTTGCCCCAGCGTGTCGAGATTGTAGCCGCCCTCGAGACACGAAACGATGCGGCCGTCACATGTATCATCGGCCCATTGCTTTACAACATTGGTCATCGCGGCAAAATCGGTGTCTTCTAACCGAAGTTGCCCCAACGGATCGGTCTTGTGTCCGTCAAATCCCGCAGAAATGATGATCAGATCGGGCTTGAATTTTGATGAAATATCCTCAAGCGCACCTTCGAACATTCGCGTCTGTTCCGCCGCGATCGTGTTTGCCTTGACCGGAATATTCATCGTTTTGCCAAGACCGCGTCCAAAACCGGTTTCGCCTTTCGCACCAGTTCCTGGATACCACGGATACTGATGCATTGAGAAAAAATAGACACTCGGATCGTCGTAAAAAATGCCTTGCGTGCCGTTGCCGTGATGCACATCCCAATCGAGAATGGCGACATTGTCGATCTCTTTGTAATTGTTTTGGGCGTATCGGGCGGCGACCGCAACATTATTAAAGATGCAAAACCCCATCGCGTTCTCAGCCGAAGCGTGATGCCCAGGCGGCCGCACCGCGACAAATGCATTTCGCGCATCGGTCTGCATTACCGCGTCAACACCCGCGATCGCTCCGCCGGCGGCAAACATCGCCGCTTCGAACGATTTCATCGAGATCGTCGTGTCCGCATCCAGCCGCACAACACCATTCTCAAACGCGCCTTCGACACGCTTAAAATGCTGCACCGTATGCGCCGCCTGGATCGACCCTTTCGAGGCTTCCTCCGGCGTGATCTCGTCGAGGCTCTCCCAAAACTTAGGATCCTCCTTGAGGGCGTTCATCACAACTTCGTATCGAGCCGGAGTCTCCGGATGCCCTTCGCCGGTATTGTGTTTCTGATAGATCGGATGATGAACGAGTGCTGTGGTCATACTTTGAATTTACCACAGAGACACGGAGACACAGAGAAGACGAATCGACAGCCCGTGTCTGGTTGCCCCAAAGTCTCTGGGCTCTGTGACTCTGTGGTCAAATGAAG
>JANLTF010000008.1:0-7644 GCA_031362825.1 Acidobacteriota bacterium
AACATTCGCCTTGGGCTGAGCGTCCCACATGTCTATCTGTCCAACGTCGACCGTCTGAAACGCTTTTTTCCCACCTTTTCTAAAAAAGCTGTACTTCGCGTCAGGAAGGGCGTATTCGCTCGGTGGTCGGCCAACGTCGATGCCCACATCAACATTTTTCGACGCATCATTAAGGCGGAAAGACGATTGCGCCGTTCCTGAGATCGAGGCTAAAGAAAGAACAAGTAGCGTGATGCCGAATTTCATGATTACCGTATTATCCCTGCAAGGATTATTTACCGCAAGCTTTTAATTGAGTACCGGCCGCGCTATTTATATGATCGATAACCGCTGTCGCGGGCTCCGGGGTTTTGGTGGGTGAATTTACGGCGGGGCGTGGCCGTCGCCGCTCTGCGATCATGGCGGAGCCGGGAGGAAGGCGGGGAGACGGGGAGAAGGGAGATGGGGAGCGAAGAAAAACTCCGGAAAGCGATCACTTTCCGGAGCCGTTTGACTAAAATTCGAACGTAACTAGTTCAGCAAGAACTCCTTGACGAACATAATTGACGAATAGAACTGGTAATCGGCGTTGTTCTTTTTGCTGAAGCCGTGGCCTTCGTCGTTGGCCATTAGGTACCAGACGGGCGTGTTGTTTTTCTTGATGGCGGCGACGATCTGTTCGGCCTCGGTGAAGGGGACACGCGGATCATTTTTGCCCTGGACGACCATCATCGGTTTGGTGATCTTGTGCGCGTTGGTGAGCGGTGAGATCTTGGCGAGAAACTCATACATCTTCGGATCACGCTCGTCGCCGTATTCGACCCGACGAAGGTCGCGGCGATACGATTCGGTGTTCTTCAAAAACGTGTTGAAGTTCGAGATGCCGACAATGTCGATGCTCGCACGGATCTTGTCGCTGTAGTTCGTCGCGACGGCGAGCGTCATATAGCCGCCATAGCTGCCGCCGGTGACGAGGATTCGATCTTTGTCGAGGTCGGGCTGTTTTGCGATCCAATCGAGTAATGCACCGATGTCTTTGACCGAATCTTCGCGTTTGAAGCCGTTGTCGAGAGCGAGGAAAGTTTTGCCGTAACCGGACGAGCCGCGAACATTCGGATAGATTATCGCAACGCCGAGATCGTTGATGAAATAGCCATTGCGTCCTTGCGGGCCGGGCGTCGATTGGCCCTCGGGGCCGCCGTGGATGTTGATGATGACCGGCCGTTTGCCCTTGAACGATGTGGGCGGTTTGTAAACAAAGCCCGAGATCTCTAGGCCGTCAAAGCTCTTCCACTTGATCAGTTCGGGCTCACGAAGGCCTTTTGCTTCGAAGCCGTTCAGTTCGGTCTTTGCCCAGTGCGTGAGTTTGCCGCTCTTTAGATCGAGCGAATAGGCATCTGTCAGCGTCGCGAACGAGCTGATATTCAGCCCCAGCTCGCCGGTCTTTTTGTGCCAGCGAACGCCGCCGACTTGCCCCGCAGGCAGTTTTGGAAGTTTGATCTCTTTATTTGTCGCGGTGTCGAGAATGTGAAGTTTCGACCAGCCGTTCTCGTTCGTCGTGAACGCGAGCCACTTACCGTCCTCTGACAATTCGCCGCCATTTACGTCCCAATTTATGTGATCAGTTAGCGAAGTGATCTTGCGAGTGGCTAGATCCATATACACGAGCCGTGCGAATTCGCTGCCTTTGTCCGTCGTCAGGTAAAGGCCACGGCCGTCCTTGCTAAAACCGCCGACGTTCCATGCGACTTTCTCGCTGCCTTCCTGCGGCGTCAGCAGAGTCTTGTCGCCGCTAGCGATGTCGTAGAGATAAACGTAGCTTTCGTTCGCCGAAACATATTTGCCGACGACCAGCTTTTTGTCATCCGGCGAAAATTCGACCGCTCCCCAGCCGACGCCGTCGAGTGCGACAAGCAGTTTTCCTGAATTAGGATTTGCCGGATCGAGCGTGTAAAACTCGGTCTTGATCGTCTCGCTGCTCGTTCCACCGCCCGTCGGCACCGACGTGTAAAGATATCTGTCGCCCGCCGTAGTCCACGGCCCGCCGCCGATGCGCATCTTGTCGTTCGTGGTCAAACGCGTGATCGTGCCGGACTCGACGTCGTAGCGATGGAGCTGCGCGATCTCGTTGCCGCCGGTCGCTTTGAAAAACACAAAGTAATTGCCGTTGTTCGGCTCCCAGTTGCCACCGCCGACCGGATCGGGAAAGTCAGTGAGCTGTTTCACAGGCCCCAACGGTGTGGTCAGCATGTGTACCTGCGCGACGTTGCCGGCACGCTTTACGGCCAGCATTTCGCGCCGAACGGGGTGCCAACTGCCGCCGCCGACAGGAATTGACTCGGTGTATTTCCGGGTTTCCTCCGCGATCTCCATCGGCACGGGCGGCATATTCTCCATCACCAAAGCCTCAGGCGGCAAAACGCGGCGAATTACCGACGATTTGACACCAGACGCCTGATCGACCTGCGCGAACGAAAACACGGGCAATCCCAAAGCCAACAACAGAAGCAACAGCAACCGAGCGTTTTTCATGACAAAATCTCCTCGAAAAGTCTAAATTATCGAATGACACAACTATACACTAAAAAATTGTTCGATAGCTAGAATACGTGCCATTTCGCGCGATGTTTCAAGGAATGAGGGCTTTGTGAAGAAGGGGTGTGTCAGCAAGGCCGCGTTCGGAGCCGAGGAAACATGAATAACTCCAGCTCTGAACTTAACTTGACGTATTGCGACCCTGCTTGGGTTGAGGAAAGCGCTAATCGCGGCGGAAATCCGAAAACACATTGGAAAAATTAAGAGATTAGAGATTTACCTCCAGAATTAAATTCTGGGGTCTCTGTGATCTCTGGAGCGAATCCTCGGCTAGTTGAGCCCTTACTTAAGTGCGGGCTAGGGACACGGAGGCAGGACGAATGCTCCGATGTGCGGTTGATTTGTGTTTAGACACGTCTGCAAGGCAAGGAGCAGCGAATCGCGGAGGTCTTCGGGTGTGACTATTGCGTCTACCAGGCCTCTCGCGGCGGCGTGTTTGGCGTCTAGTTCGCGGTCGTAGGTTTCGCGGACCTTTTGCATTTCTTCGAGCATTTCGGGCGGCGGCTGTTTCCCTTCCTTTTTGAGTTTCTCGATCTGCGTGCCGTAGATGGCCTGGGCGGCGGAGTCGCCCTCCATAACGCCCATGCGGCCTGTCGGGAGCGAGAAGATGAAGTCCGGATCGAAGCCCTGGCCGGCCATCGCGTAGTAGCCGGCACCGCTGGCGTGGTTGATGGTGAGGACGATCTTAGGCACGGCGGCCGTCGCCATCGCTTCGACAAACCGTGCTCCGGCTCGGATGATTCCGCTATGTTCGGCCTCGGCACCGATCATAAAGCCGGAGACGTCCTGTACGAAAAGCAAAGGCGTGGAATGGCGGTCGCAATTCTCAATGAAATACGCTGTCTTTTCGGCAGATTCGGTATAAACGATGCCGCCGAAACGCGGCGGTGTTCCCGGCTTCCCTTTCGACATGCCGCGGCTGTTTGCAATCACGCCGACCAGAATTCCGCCGATGCGCGCCGTGCCGCAGATCATTTCTTTGGCAAAATCGGCTTGGAATTCGTCGATGCCGCCCTCGTCAAGGAAGGTGTTGAGGACGTCGTGCATGTTGTATGGGGCACGATGGTCTTCAGGCAAGATCGAATAAAGGTCTTGGGCCTTGGGACTTGGGTCTTTGGACTCGCTGATCGAAACTCGACTGATTTCCTTCGCAGGGAGTTCGCTGACTAGTTCACGTATTTTTTCCAGGCACGCCTTGTCATCGGCAGTGCGGAAATGGGCGACGCCGGAGATGGCGTTGTGGGTTAGGGCTCCGCCGAGGGTTTCGTTGTCAATCGTTTGGCCGGTGGCTCCTTTGACTAGGTTGGCACCGCCGAGGCCCATGAAACTGGTGCCTTCGACCATAAGAATTACGTCGCTCAGAGCGGGAAGATACGCTCCGCCCGCGACGCACATTCCCATAACGGCAGAGATCTGCGGCACTTTCAGGTATTTCCGCATGATCGAGTTGTAGTAAAAGATGCGTGCGGCACCGTACTGGCCGGGAAAGACGCCGCCTTGGTACGGCAGATTGACTCCAGCACTATCCACGAGATAAATGATCGGCACGCGGTCGCGCATCGCGATCTCCTGGGCTCGGAGGATCTTTTTGATCGTTTCGGGATACCACGCGCCGGCCTTTATGGTCGCGTCGTTGGCGATGACCATGCATTCGCGGCCCTGAATTTTCCCGACGACGGTGACTACCGCGGCGGCGGGAGCCTGGCCGTCGTATTGATCATAGGCGACTAGCAGGCCGATCTCTTGTGAGAACGTGTCTTTGTCGAGTAACAGATCGATGCGTTCGCGGGCAGTTAATTTGCCCTGTTTGTGTATCTTCGCGATCTTGTCGGAGCCGCCGCCGAGTTTGAGGCGAGTTTCGAGTTCTCGGTATTCGTCGGTCAGGAGACGTAAACGTGTGGTCGTATCTTGGTTGGTTGCAGACATCGAGTGTATTTAGTTGATCAACTTTGAATTTTAGTCGCTCGGCCTGTTCTGAGCAAACCAAAATTAAAAATGCCCCGACCGAGTGGCGGGGGCATCATCTAATTCGAAATTTGGCCAAAATTAATTCGCCTCGAAATCGACGCCATCGGCGTCCTGCAATAGCATCAGCGACTGTGTCCTGTTGACGAACGTATAAGCTTTGTGGCCGACCGTTACAACATAGACGGATCCAACCTCGAGACCTTCGATCTGGTAAAAGCCAAATGGGCTGGTCTTTGCACGATAGACAATTCCGCTATTCGGATCTGTTATCGAAACCACTGCCCTGGCGATCCCGCGGCCGTTCGAATCTCTGACCTGGCCGGAAACGTTCGCACTACCGGCACTAACCGGCAGGCACTCGACCCTAATGTTATCGATGCCGATCCATTCATCGGTTCCGACAGCGTTCGCGGTCATAATTCGAATATCGACCATCGCCTGTCCTGTCGCAGCGATCGGCAAAGTGACGAGTCGTGGCGAGACCAACGTCGCGGTTCCCGGCCCCGACGTTCCGTCCGGAAGGTAGGCAAACGGGACGTTAGTATAATTTCCGCTGCCGCCGATACGGTATTGAGTATTGACCTGTGAGATCGCGTTATTCGCCGACGCGTCGATATCGCGAACATCGTATTTAACAGAGACTGCTTTTCCGGCACATCCCATTGTCGTATTTACGTGAATCACAATATTCGGAGCCGAAGCCGTATCCGAACCTCGCAGTGCAACGGTTGGGTTAGCAAGTTCAAATTCGGCGACGCCATCAGCGGTTGATGTGATCGGGTTCGCCTGATTAGGCGTGATCCGGAGCGAGCCGATCGGATTGTCTGCCAAAATTGTCCGAGCATCCGTTCCGGGAACCGGAGTCAATCCGGCACCGCTAAATGCTTCGATCGCGACGACCTGTGTCCAATCGTCAACGTTGTTTAGCAATATTGTATCGGTCCAATCCTGAAGCAGCGGTGCTCCGGCAGCGATCGTAATGTAGTTGCTGTTTGCCAGAGCTCGAAGTTCCGCGAAATAAAACGTTCCCAAAAGCGTAAGGACAAAGCTAAGCGCAATAAGTTTACATCTCATAAAGGTCAGACCTCTCTCCAAATTAGTCGTGTGTACCGTGAATTCTATATCTGCGGCTACCAAATGTCTAATGACCCAGCAATTCCACTTTTTCGGCAGATTGCGGACTAACTGTAATAACTAACAGCCGCTGGTATCGCATTCTGGTCTGGCTTGGGATGCGGGGTTTCGCTCGTAGGGTTGCTATATTTTCACACGAGATGTGTCTGCGAACGTCATACCACCTCGCTTTGGGCGCGATCTGACGCATCGTTCGGTGGCTGCGATTGAACTTGATCAGCATGTCTAATCAGTCGATCGTCGCAAACTTAGGTGGCGAGCCACCCATATCACCTTTCCTTAATAATAAAGGTCGGGACCATGCCGCCGCCGGACGAGACGTTCGCGAGTTCGGTCGAGGAGAGACGAGTGAAGGCGGAGCCGACTTTGCCCATGAAGAGCAGCGGGTCGAGGTCAACTAGTTGCTCAACAAGTTCCCAATTCCCTTCGTCGTCGGTGAACATAGGGAAAAACTCTTTTGCGGTCTTTACGCGTTCCTGGACGAGGTAATCACCGTTTTTCAGGGCCACCCCAATCGCATCTTCCCATTCTTCTCCGGTCGAATTCCAACCGATATAAATACCGTGGCCACCGTAGTCGTCGTTTGGTTTGAGGACGAGTTTGTGCGAATTTTCTCGTGTCCAATCGACGAGATCGATAGTTTCACCGTGGTTTTCGGTTTGTTCGGAGCGGAACATGCGTGTCCACGGAATGTGTTTGTTGATAGCGTCGAGTTCGGCCTCGCTGAAAAGATGTCGATACCTCTCGTTGGTCAGCACTGCGAATACCGCTTTCTTATGCACTAGCTTCCCGCGGAAACTGTTGACCATACAGATGGCTCCTGCACGATAGGCGTCGAGCAGGGCTGGCTGGGCTTCCATTATCGGGAGATACTCGTTGACGAGAAGTCGTTTGTAAACGATGTCGATCTCGTTGCCGTTGCACGAGAGGCGGCCGCCACTGAATTCTAGTTCGCCCGGAGAACAAATGATCGAGCTATAACCTTTTGATTCGAAAAAGTCGCGGAATAGTTCAAATTCCTTGATGGTCGGCAGATCGTCGAGATCGACGATGGCGATGACCGGTTTGTGCGTGATCGTACCGCCGCAGAATTCGGTATAGCAATCGATCAGGACATCGAGCATCTTTGGTGCTCCTTCGAGGCCGGTGACCTCGTAACGCTCCGCAAATTTCTGCATCACGGGCAGCGACTTAAATATCTCGGTGGCCGAATCGGAAAACGCGATTCCCGCGGGGCTCTCGCCGTTCAACTCAACATAGCTGTACGATTCGCTCGTTAAGAATGAATCAAGGCGCGATGTTGGCGAAACATGAGAGTATTTCGGGTCGATCTTTATTAACTCTTTTTCGACCTCGGTGACGCCCAATTCGTCGAGGATCGCGTCGTCGTCGATCGCCGCATCTTTGACCTTTTGCAGGGCACCAAAGATGGTCTCACAGGTTTTCTTAATAAGCAGCCAGTCGCTCTCGATCACAAAATGTGGACGCAGA
Source organism: Acidobacteriota bacterium (assembly GCA_031362825.1). Classification (GTDB taxonomy): domain Bacteria; phylum Acidobacteriota; class Blastocatellia; order Pyrinomonadales; family Pyrinomonadaceae; genus OLB17. Next base: position 7,168 of record JANLTF010000008.1, read on the forward strand.
TACGGCGACAGGCGTCTGCCGCCGAAGATGAGCTTTGAACTCTCAAGCTGCCCGTCGAGCATCTCTTGCGACGCTGCGGCGAGAGCGGCGTCATTTAGGAGTTCGTGATAATAGGCAACTGCGTCTTTTAGCATAATGACTGGAGGGGCAAGCATCCTGCTTGCCGGTACATAACAGGTCAACACATCAACGAAAGCAATTCAACCCCGGCAACAGCAAGCAGGGATGCTTGCTGCTCCAGTCTATTTGGCCATGCTCAGGATCTCTTGAAACTCGTCTTTGGTGAGGGGCATCACGGAGAAACGTGGCTGACGAACGAGGTAAATGTTTGCAAGTACAGGATTCTCTTTGATCGCAGCCAGTGTGACGGGCTTCTTTAACGGCTTCGACGGCGTTAGCTCTACCGCGTACCAGGCAGTGTCAGTCGGATCCGGAAAGGCTTCTTTCGAAACCTCCGCGATCCCGACGATCTCTTTG
>JANLTF010000102.1:0-3396 GCA_031362825.1 Acidobacteriota bacterium
GACAAATCCGTGGCAAGCATCGTGGATGAGCCGAACCGAATGCAGAAAATTGTGGATCATTACGGGCTTGAAAACGTTTAGCTCAAAATTGCCCTGCGAACCCGCAAAGCCAATAGCTGCATCGTTCCCAAACACTTGAACCGCCACCATCGTCATCGCCTCGCTCTGCGTCGGATTGACCTTGCCGGGCATGATCGAGCTTCCAGGCTCGTTCTCCGGCAGCGAGATCTCACCAATACCGCAACGCGGCCCCGAAGCGAGCCAGCGAACATCATTCGCGATCTTCATGAGCGAACCAGCCAGCGTTTTAAGGCCACCGGACGCGAAAACGACTTCATCATGAGCCGACAACGCTGCGAACTTATCGGGATGCGATTTGAACGGCAAACCCGTAAGTTTTGCGATCTTCGCCGCCGCACGCTCTGCAAATTCGGGATGAGCATTTAGGCCGGTGCCTACGGCCGTACCGCCGATCGCGAGATCCATGAGGCCAGGAAGAACCATTCTCAAGCGCTCAACATCACGCTTGACCAGACTTGCCCAGCCGCCAAATTCCTGCCCAACCGTCATAGGCGTCGCGTCCTGCAGGTGCGTACGACCTATCTTTACAACATCCGCAAACTCTTTCGCCTTAGAATCGATCGCATCGTGAACCTTCTGCACCTCAGGTATCAAAGCCGTCAGACGTTCGGCGGCCGCAATGTACATCGCGGTCGGAAACGTGTCGTTTGACGACTGCGATTTGTTGACGTCGTCATTCGGATGCACCGGCGTTTTCGATCCCATCTCGCCGCCGGCGATCTCGATCGCGCGGTTCGAAATGACCTCATTGGCGTTCATGTTCGTCTGCGTGCCCGAACCTGTCTGCCAAACACGCAGTGGAAAATGAGCATCAAGCCCCCCCTCGATCACCTCATCCGCCGCCTGAATGATCAGCGCCAGCTTGTCATCTTCGAGCTTTCCGAGATCGTTGTTCACGATGGCCGCTGCCTTCTTGAGAATTCCGAGAGCACGGATAACCTCGCGAGGCATAACATCAAATCCGATGTCAAAATGTTTGAGCGACCGCTGCGTCTGAGCACCCCAATATACATTTGACGCGACCTCGATCTCGCCCATCGAGTCTGTTTCTATACGATTAGTCACTGCTTTTTCTGTTGCTTCTGACATAGGTTATTTGAATTCGCGAAAAGCACAATTTTACATCAGTTTCACGCTGGCATAAAGAAATGACTTCGCGAAACCTTAAAACGTCGGATGAAACGTTTGCTAAATAACGCCGATGTCGGCGAGGCAGCGTTTGATGCGTTCAAAGGACAGTTCGATGTCGTTATCGAGCCCAACCGAGAACCGCACGAGGCCTTCGCTCAGCCCCATGGCCTCTCGCTCATCGAGCGGTATCTCTGACGAGGTGCTGTGGCCCGGTGCGCTAAAGAGCGTCTTGAAATAACCGAGGCTCACCGCCAAATATCCGACCTTTTCTTGCTGCATTCGCGTCATTAGCTGATTTGCGTCCTTCAATGTCCCGGGATCGACCGCAAGCATTCCGCCATAACCGTAACCGGGATTCATGAGCCGCGTGAGTAGCTCGTGCTGCGGGTGATCGGGCAATCCAGGATAATAAACGCGGAGCCCAAGTTCCCGAAGTTTCTCCGCGAGAAACATTGCGTTCTCACTATGCTGCCGCATCCTTAAATGCAGCGAATGCAGATTCTTAAGAATGCTCGCGGCACGCGTGCTATCGAGAACCGCTCCGAGCAGCATCGATGCACCTGAATTGATGTCGGTCAGTTTGTGAATGAATTCGTCGCTCGCACAGACGGCACCGGCGACACAATCGCTGGTACCGTTGATATATTTTGTCAGGCTGTGAACGACTATATCCGCTCCGAGCCGGATCGGCGACAAGATCATCGGGCTAAAGGTATTGTCAACGACGAGCTTTATCCCACGATCTTTGCAAAGTGCGGCAAGTGCAGGAATATCCGCAATTTCGAGCAACGGATTGCTCATCGATTCGCAGTAGATCACGCGCGTCTTGTCGTTGATCAGCGAGCGGACCTTCTCCAAATCCGCCAGATCGGTGAAACGCGTCGTGATGCCAAATCGCGGCAGAAAATTCTTGAACAAGGCATAAGTTCCGCCGTAAATCGTACGTGACGAAATGATCTCGTCGCCGCTGTCACAGAGTTGAACAATAGTCGACGAGATCGCCGCCATTCCCGACGCCTTCGCCTGAGCGGACTCGCTGTCTTCCATACGCGCGAGTGCGTCTGAAAGAAATTTGTTTGTCGGATTCCAATGCCGCGAATAGAGAAAGCAACCCTCGATCTCATGATCAAAAAGCTCCTCCATTCGGTCGGGGCTCATAAACGTGAACGTCGACGAATCCGTGATCGACGGATTTACGTCGCCAAATTCCCCGAAAACCAAAAAGTCCTGAATCGCGTTGCTTGGATCAAATTTGCCGTTCATATAACCTTCCTGCAATAGCAATAAACAAATTCCTGTGTCGTGCCAAACGGCGTCTCATGAGTTTCGCCGACACTCTTGATAAGTTTGAATTGATCGCCGAACTCACTGTGCATCGACTCGGGATCATACCGAACAACATCAAGCCCGCTGCATTTCTGCGGGCCATCTAGTCCGAAAGAGGCAACAATTATGTGGCCGCCGGGCTTGAGCGACCGCATCACGAGATCGACATACTTTCGCCGATCTTCGGCATCGGTCAGAAAGTGGAATACAGCCCTGTCATGCCAAACGTCGAAGTGGTTCTGCGGAAGGTCAACTTCCGTAATGTCCGCCTCCAACCAGTTAACTTTTTCTGCCTGTGAACTTAGTCGCTCTTTGCTCTTCGCTATTGCGACACCGGAAATGTCGAGAACCGAAACATCTATAAAACCGTTGACCAACAGGTCATCCACCAACGTCGAACTGCCGCCGCCGACATCGATGATCGCGGCATCTTTCTCAACGCCGGTATTCAAGATCATTTGCAGCGAATTGTCCAGATGATCACGATACCAACTCACCTGATCGTGAGCCTTCGTTGTATAGACATTTTCCCAGTGTTGTTTCTTTTCCATTTCACACCTCATCGGTCTGGTCGCTACAACTATCTTCTCGCTTAATATCTCCACGCCGGTACCCGACGTCACATGCTCCGCGAAGTCAGGTGCTATAGCCAAGTCTGGGCAAGATGACCAATTGAAGTAAAAGCCACGCAGCGAAAGCAACTATGACGAAAATAAGACTTTCCATATAATGGGATCCCCTCTATTTCACTGACGGCGTCGTATGCGGTGGTTTCGTCGCCATCGGTAGATTTGCAGCCTGCCAGGCGGTCGTTCCGCCCGTAACATTAAGGACGTGGTTAAAACCCGCCTCTTTCAG
>JANLTF010000112.1:0-2330 GCA_031362825.1 Acidobacteriota bacterium
AAGCCTTTAAATTGGCTGATCTTGTCATTCTCGGCCTGAATCACGAACAGCAACATCAAGAACTCTTCCTAACCGATCTAAAATACACGCTGAGCGTTAATCCGCTTTTTCCCGTGTATCGCGAAGACTTTGCTATAGAGGAAATTAGCGAATCCGGTAGGGCGAGTTTCGTCGAAATAGAAGGCGGCATCCACGAGATCGGTTTTGCGGGCGACGGGTTTTGTTTTGATAATGAACTGTCGCAACACAAGGTCTATTTTGAAGACTTTGCGATCTCGGATCGGCTCGTTACAAATGCTGAGTTTATTGAGTTTATCGACGACGGTGGTTATCGCGAACATAGTTTGTGGCATTCGGAAGGTTGGGATTGGATAAATACTAACAGCGTCCAATCGCCACTGTACTGGCACGGACGCGATGCCGGTTGGCATCATTTTTCGCTCGCGGGATTGAGGACATTGCCGCCCGATGCTCCTGCTTGTCATATTTCTTATTACGAGGCGGCGGCGTTTGCGGATTGGAAAGGAATGCGTTTGCCGACAGAATTTGAATGGGAAGCGGCAAGCAGTAAATTCGATTGGGGCAAGCGTTGGGAATGGACGAACTCGGCGTATTTGCCGTACCCCGGATTTTCAAAGGCCACCGGTGCGGTCGGCGAATATAACGGCAAGTTTATGATCAATCAGATGGTGCTCCGCGGCCGCTCGGTCGCGACACCCGTGGGACATAGCCGTACGACGTATCGCAACTTTTTTCACCCGCACTTGCGGTGGCAGTTTAATGGAATCCGGCTCGCGAAATAGGAATTTAACAGGATAGACAGGATAAGCAGGATGAAATATGAAGAACTAACATCTGTGATACTCGCCAACCCAAAACTCGAATATTATCGACTTCATCCAAGCAATAATCCTGTCTATCCTGTACATCCTGTTTGAAATAATCTAATGGAATCATCAACCTCAACCGAACTCTCACAATTTGCCGAAGACGTCCTTCGCGGCCTCTCTTCGTCGCCGAAGGAACTCTCGTCAAAATATTTTTACGACGACGAAGGTTCGCGCCTGTTTCAGGAGATAATGAAGCTGCCGGAATATTATCTGACGGGTTGTGAGAATGAGATATTTCAGACACAGACGGCAGAGATATTTCGAGCGTTCGCGGGCGAGGAGCGGGCGTTTGACCTGATCGAGCTCGGTGCCGGTGACGGGACGAAAACGGCGGTGCTGGTCGATCATTTTCTGAAGCAGAACGCCGACATCACATACGCTCCAATCGACATTTCGCAGGAGGCACTCGACGCTCTTTCGGAAAAATTCACCACCGAATTTCCTTCATTAAAGATCGAAACGCGAACCGGCGATTATTTCCAGATCCTCGAATCGTTAAAAAATCGCTCGGGGCGGCGAAAGATACTGCTCTTTCTTGGCTCGAATATCGGAAATTTTAGCCCAAAAAAAGCACGGGCGTTCTTTAGGAACCTTCGCGACGTGATGAACGACGATGATCTATTGTTTGTGGGCTTTGACCTGCAAAAGGATCCGCACGTGATTGTTCCAGCTTACGACGACGCAGCCGGTGTCACAGCGAGATTCAATCTCAATCTGCTCAAACGCATCAATCGCGAACTCGGCAGTGATTTTGACGTCGAGAGGTTCGTTCACTACGCAAATTATCGCCCGGTCGAGGCATCGGCTCGCTCGTTTTTGATCAGCCGTGAAAAGCAAAAAGTGCATATCGCGGCGATAAATAAAACCTTCGAATTTGATCAATGGGAAGCTGTATTTATGGAGATCTCACAGAAATACAGTCCGAAAATGATCGAAGACTTGGCGGCCGAAAGCGGTTTTGAGATCAGGCAGAACTTTTGCGACAGCCGGAATTACTATTGTGATTCGTTGTGGCGGCCGAAACGATGAATATTAACATCCTCCGCTATGACACACTCGGCTCGACCAATACCGAGGCGGCGAATCAAGCTCGACTCGGTGCGGATGAGGGCGTTTGTGTGATCGCGGACCGACAGACGGCGGGGCGTGGTCGGAATGGGCGCGAGTGGGTTTCGGGCGAAGGGGCTGGGCTGTATTTTAGTATTGTTTTGCGGCCACGGATCGAGATGCGGTTTTTACCGTTGTTAACCCTGATGACGGGCGTCGCGGTCCATGATACTTTGCGAGAATTCGGACTCGAACCTGACATTAAATGGGTCAACGACATTCTGATTGGCGCCGATAAGATCAGCGGAATTCTGGCTGAGACGGTCGACACGCCAACTGGTGTCGCCGTGATAGTCGGAATTGGGATCAACCTCACGAGTTCGAATTTTCCTG
>JANLTF010000136.1:0-15571 GCA_031362825.1 Acidobacteriota bacterium
CGCGGACACTGATCTGCTTGATACTCATCTAGGTGGCAATTTCGCGCGACAGTCGAAACGAGTATTATAGCAGTCGCTAGGCGAACTTGAGAACTGCCCAGAGCGAGAGTGAGGCAATGATGATCCAGAGGATCGTTCCGAGAAGAAACGGGCGGACTCCGACCTTTTTGAGCATCGCTATCGAGATGCTTAGGCCGATTAGAAAAAGCGTGACGGCGAATCCCGCTTTGGCGAGGTTTACGATCGCGTCAAAGATGCTCGGAATAATAAAGGTCGGAGCAAACGTCCGAATGGCGGCGGCTCCGACGAAAAGGAAGATGAACCAAGGCACAGTGATCTTCGCTTTTGCGTCCTTCTCGCGGAACATAAAAGCAAGTGCGAGGGCGAGAGGTGCGATCCAGAGGGCGCGTGCCAGTTTGACGGTTGCGGCTACCGCAAGTGCGGCGGCTCCGTACGCGGACGATGCACCGACCACCGAACTCGTGTCCTGTATTGCCACTGCGCACCAGAGCCCAAACTGTTCCTGCGACATCCCTATCGAATGTCCGATGAAGGGAAACGCGAACAATGCGATGGCATTCAGCACGAAGATCGTGCCCAAAGACACGGACATCTCGTCATTCTCAGCCTTGATCGCCGGCCCGACGGCGGCGATGGCTGATCCGCCGCAAATCGCCGTGCCTACCGTGATCAATGTCGTGATACGCTTGGGCGTGGCGAGCAGTCTTCCAAACACGAACCCAAGTGCCAACGCACCAAACACCACCGCCAGAATAAACAGTATCCCGCTGCGGCCCGCTTTCACGATCGCCCCGAGATTCATCCCAAATCCCAACAAAACGACCGACGCCTGCAGCAAATACGTCGTCGGTTTCCCTTCGAGCTTCGGAAAAGGATTACCGATCGTCAACGCCATCGCAAGCCCAAGCACCAACGCCACTCCGGGCGAACCCCAAGGCGAAAGGATGAATATGATCAGCAGTACAAAGAGGGCTTTTTGCCACATAAAGTCAGAACCACCTGCGTCAGCGGGTGGTTTAAGCGAAATGATGAGTTAGTCGATCGGAATAGCGTATCGCAAATTCGATGATAATCCGAAGCTGTGAAATTACCTAGTTCAACCACCCGCTACGCAGGTCGTTCTGACTTATCGCAAAATCCCGAACACCTTTTTGAGCAGCGAGGTTGTGCGGCCTAGTGGGTCTTTGCGGATCTTTTTTTCTTCGTCGGCGATGAGGAGGAAGAGGCCGTCGAGGGCTTTTTGGGTGACGTAGCCGTCGAGGTCGGTGGCGTCTTTGCCGAGAAACTGGGCGGCGAAACCAGCTTTGCCGATCATGGCTTTGTATTTCTGAGTGACGCCTGTTTTTGCCGTGAACTCTTCGACGATCGGGCGAAACTTTTCTCGCAAGGTCTCCTCACTAGTGCGGCGAAAGAACTGTGTGGCGGAGTCTTGCTGTTTAGAGAACAAGATCTGCCGTGCGTCGTCGAACGACATCTGTTTGATCGAATCAACAAAGACATCGACTGCCACGGGGACCGCTTTTTCGGCGGCTCGGTTCATCGAAAGGACAAACTCATCCACGGCCTTTCCCTGACCCGCGACGCGGACGATCTTTTCTATCTTTTGCAGCGAACCCGGAAGCGGGATCTTGACACGGACATTCTTAAAGAATCCATCCTCTTTCCCAAGCGTTTTGATCGCCGAACCAACGCCTTTAGACAAAGCCTCTTTGAGCCCGCCGGAGATCTCGCCCGCGGAGACCTTATTATTGTTGGTCTGAGCGCATGTCAGGCCGGTGATGGCGAGAAGCAAGAATGTGATGGTGATTAGCTTGTTTGTCATAGGTCGATACGTCTTTGTGTTGATCTGGTTCGGTAACGTTGCACTTATGTCGCGTTGGACGCCGCCCGCTTACGCAGGCGGTTCTGACTTGGCTTTGCCTTGATTCGCCACCGCTTCCTGAGCGGCTTTGATGGCTTCGGCGTCGCCGAGGTAGTAGCTTTTGATCGGTTTGAGATCGGCGTCGAGTTCGTAAACTAGCGGAACGCCGGTCGGGATGTTGAGGTTGACGATCTCGTCATCCGCGATTCCATCGAGATATTTGACCAACGCCCGGAGACTATTGCCGTGGGCGGCAATGATCAGACGTTTCCCGCTTTTGACTTTCGGTGCGATCTCATTCTGCCAATACGGGACGACGCGCTTGACTGTGTCTTTGAGACATTCGCCCGCCGGAAACGGCCTCACGTCGGCATATCGCGGATCATTGCCCAAATATCGCTCGTCCGATTCGTCCAGTGCCGGCGGGGGAATGTCATAGCTTCGGCGCCATATTTTGACCTGTTCGTCGCCATATTTTGCCGCTGTCTCGGCCTTGTCGAGTCCCTGCAGACCGCCATAGTGCCGCTCGTTAAGCAGCCACGATGTCGTCTGCGGGATCCACATCAGATCAAGCTCATCAAGCACTGACCAAAGCGTCCGGATCGCGCGTTTGAGTACCGACGTATAGGCCTCATCAAACGTAAACCCTTCGGCCCGCAGCAACTCGCCGCCCGCTTTCGCCTCAGCCCTTCCCTTCTCGCTCAAGTCAACGTCGTACCAACCCGTAAACCGGTTCTCCTTATTCCACTGACTCTCGCCGTGGCGAATCAAGACAATTTTGTACATAACTCTAGTTTCCGGCTTCTGGTTTCTAGTTTCAAGTTGGTTGGTTAAATTCCAGCTATCAGGTTCCAGCCGCGAGCTATCAGCAAATGTCTGGCTCTTAGCTGACGGCTGGCAGCTCACGGCTGTTTTTCAACCTCTTCACCTCGCCAACCAAATACAGTGAACCCGTAACCAAGATAATGCCGTCATCCGGTGTCACCGTTTCCGCGATCGTCAATGCATTCTCGACACGATTGGTCGCAAAAATATTCGAACGCGAGATCACTGCAGGAATCTGTTCCAGTATTTCCTCGTAGCTCATAGCCCGCGAATTTTCCGGGTCGGTCAGCACGACGTTCAACGCCAGAGGAAAAAGGAACGACGCGATCTCGGCGATCTCTTTGTCCCGCATTGCACCAAAAACGATCGTAATAGGCCGCCTTTCAGATCGCGCCAAATGATCGGCCAGTGCCTTCGCACCGCCAACGTTGTGCGCTCCGTCAAAGAGATATCTGCCAACGTACTCTAGTCGGCCGGGATGACGCGCATTTTCGAGGCCAGCCACGATGGCTTCATCGCTGATGTCAAAATAGTCACGCAAAGTGTACGCCGCGAGGATCGCGACCTCGGCATTTTCAACTTGATGTTCTCCGAGCAAACCAAGTCGCGGAAGGCCAAACCCTTGTCCCAAAAACTCGGCCGTCGTCCCCGCCTTCGCTCCGACTGTCTTGCACCGCTCACGTATTACCTTCATCGCGATCCCCGACTGCTCGCAAGCAACGACCTTAGAACCCGCGTGAATGATCGCTGCCTTTTCTGCCGCTATCGACTTGAGATCATCGCCAAGATATTCTTGATGATCCAGGTCGATCCGCGTGATCGCAGCGATCTCGGCATTGGCGGCCGTCGTCGCGTCGAGTCGCCCGCCGAGGCCGGTTTCGAGGATGGCGAGTTCGACCTTTGCTTCGGCAAACGCAACGAGGGCGATCGCCGTCATTTGTTCAAAGAAAGTCGGCCGGTATTCGAGCGTGCCACCGGCAAGCAAACTCTCGGCTACCTCTCGAACAATCGTCGCGATCCGGGCAAATTCCGCCTCACCGATATCCACGCCGCCGATCTTCACCCGTTCAGTTATCGAAACCAAATGCGGAGAAGTATAAAGCCCGGTCCGAACACCAGCCTCGCGACAGATCGAATCCAAAAACGCGCAAACCGACCCTTTCCCGTTCGTCCCGGCGACTTGTACTTTCAGATATTTTTCGTGTGGTTTCCCAAGCGCGTCGAGCAGCGTGCGGATATTCGAGAGGCCAAGCTTCATCGCGCTGACCTCACTGCCGAGCGAGTAGAGATACGTTGTTACGTCGGGAAAATTCAATTTGCCGGCTCATTTGCCCGTCTATAGGCTTCAGCTTCGACGGATGGTGAGAAGCGAAATCCTCTCAATTTGATCGCTTCAACATATGGCCTAATACTCGGCACCGCACCTTCCAATTTTGCCTTGACGATGACGCCGAGCGTGCCCGTTACTTCAAGTCCGAGACGTATCGCATGATTTCGGGCCGTCTTTTCATCGATGATAAGAATGCAGTCCTTAATTTCGAGGGCAAGTGCTATTGCACTCGCTTCTCCCGGGTCAATTGAAGCAGGGAATTCAGGAATGTGAATAGGACCTTGCACCTTCACCCATTCCGGCAGAGAAATGCCAACCTCGGCTACAATTGTCGGAGTAGTGGTAACCTCGCCGTATGCCTCAAATAAGAGGTCAAGTGCCCCGATCTCGGCAAGAATAATGAAGCAACTTGCGTCAGAAATGACGGCTCTATGCATTTTCTATGTCTCTGGCAAGTTCTTCGGGAGTTAGATTGAAGTAGCAGACGTCATAGTCGCCCAAAATTTTTGCAAACTCCCATTTCGGCATTCGAGCAACTTCTGCTGCCTGATACAGCGAGAGCGTCCCGCTTTCAAAAAGCTTGGCAGCGATCATGCGCAATAACTCGGTCGTTTCGACATTCTCGAGATCCGGTAGATTTAGAGTCAGCGTGCTCATTTATCTAGGATAGTACAAAATTAGACGATCAGAAAGAATTCTTTACGCAAAAGCCGGGATTTAGGACGCAATGCTCTTATTCATCATAAAATCCAGCATCCGCACAATGGTGTCTTTCATTTCGCGTCGGTCGACGACGATGTCGATCATGCCGTGGTCGAGGAGAAATTCGCTGCGTTGAAAGCCTTTGGGGAGTTTTTGGCGAATGGTTTGTTCGATTACGCGAGGGCCCGCGAAGCCGATGAGTGCCTTTGGTTCGGCGAGAATTACGTCGCCGAGCATCGCGAAACTGGCAGTGACGCCGCCGGTTGTGGGATCGGTGAGAACTGAAATAAACGGCAAACGCTCGTCGTGCAGCCGTGCAAGGGCCGCGGATATTTTGCCCATTTGCATCAAGCTGAGCGTGCCTTCCTGCATACGCGCTCCACCCGAGGCCGCAAAAATAATGACGGCACCGCGTTCGTCCACGGCGTATTCGATCAGCCGCGTGATCTTTTCACCGACCGCCGAGCCCATCGAACCGCCGATGAACGACATATCCATCGCTCCGGCAAAGGCCAGATGTCCGCCCACCATGCCTTTGCCCGAAATTATCGCCTCAGGCAGGCCAGAAACTTCTTTTGCCTGCTCAATGCGGTCTTTATAGGCCTTTGAATCTGTGAATGTCAGCGGGTCGCCTGACATTACTTCTTCGTCGAGCTTTTCATACCGTCCGTCGTCGAACAGATCGTTCAAACGCCCTTCGGCTGTATATCTGAAATGATAGCCGCAATGCGTGCAAACCTCGTGCGAATCGGTCAGTTCGCGTTTGTAAAGGGCACTGTCGCACTCGGGGCATTTTACAAAAATGCCTTCGGTTTTGACGGTTTGCTCTTCGTCATGCTCCTGCTCTTCGATCTTAGGTTTGTCTCTGCGAAACCACGACATAATTTTTGATCAACTGTACTGCTTTATAAGGATAAGCAAAAACAAGGTGAAAGACCAAGAGAGGTCTGCGAGCGAGGCCGGCGTTTCCATCGCTTTCGTACCAATCAAAAGAAAAATAGGGACGAGAAAACTCGCGTCCCTATTTGACCAAATCCAGGCTTTTTTAGACCTGGCACTTACTTTCCGGCAACAAAATCAAGCTCCGAGATCTCCTCCAGCACGGTGATGATCCTCGGATTGTTCGCGAACTGCCACTGCTTGCTATCGGCACGAAAAATGTAGTTTTCACCGACGGCGACGTCAGTAAACTCATACCTTCCGGTCGAATTTGTGCGAACACGTCGTGACTGACCTTGACCGTCCGTCAGCGTCACGATCACATTACCAATACCCATACCGCTCGGTTTGGTGATCCGTCCGGCAACAGTGACATTTGCAGCAACAACGAAGTTCAACGAATAGTTGCCACGCCCATACGTCGCCGCCGCGATCCTTCCGTCCGGCGCCGAGTCAAATCGGTTAACTACGACCGGCGGCATGCCTGTGTTGAATTGATTCCACGTCGCACCGCTGTCCGTGCTGCGATAAACGCCGATGTCCGTCGCTAAAAAGAAAGTGGTCGGCGTCGTCGGATGGATCAGAAAATCGTTGACCGGAATATCGACTGCGAACGGCAGAGCCACAATAGTAGCTCCGAAATTCGTCGAGCGGAACACATGCTGCGTACCAAATCCCGACAACGTGATGTAAGCCGTTCCGGCATTTGCCGGATCGATCCGAATGTTTGAGATAGCACGCGGCTGCCCCACAGCAGCGTCGAGAGTTGCTGTGCGATCGGTGAAAGCCGCACCTCCGTTCTGACTTACGCGGAACGCACCCTGATTGGATCCAACATAGATCACCTGAGTCGCGTTAAACGCCGACTTCTGCACTGCTACGGCACTGAGGATGTCCGTTGGGTCTCGTGTTAGATCAGACGCCGGGCCGGCAGGAAACGTCCACGTTCCTGCTCCGGGCGAAGTTGCACAGTTTGTGCATACGGCGAGCGTCTGCGTTCCTGTGTAAAGTGTGGCGTCGGTTCCGTTGCCAACGAACGGACAATAAAAATTGATCCGCATCCCCGGAAATCCCGCATTTACGTTGGCCTGAAAGATCGTCCCGTGGCCCCCGTGCCTTGTAAAGCTTCCATTGACATACGATGTAAAAACCATAGTGCCGTCAAGCGGATTTACCACCGCATATCCGCCGTCGCCATTGCTGAATTCGCGCCACTGGTTCCCTGCCTCACGCCGCTGAGTGCCGTTGTCTTGGGTTCCCGTATATGCGATCAGCGGGCTTACGGGATGGATCGTTACGCCTATGGCCTGCGTCAGGCCAAGCGTGTTATTAAGATTCTTCGTGAAAGTCGCTCCGCCGTCGGTCGTGCGGTTGATTCCACCGTCGCTCCCGGCATAAAACGTGTTAGTATTTGCTCCGAACGCAAAGCTCTGCTGATCCGAGTGGACCTTCGATCCGAACAGTGTGTAGTCCCAAGCCACGCCGTTAAATACCCAGCTATTTGTGATATCCACAACACTCATCAGTGCATTCGTAGCGGGATTCAAAGTGATCCGGAAAACATCTCTTGATCCTACATACAGTTGTCCGTCCACATACGGATTTGCGGCCATGTAATTGTTGTAGTCAAACTGCCCTGCATCGAACTGCGCCAGCGTCAAAGCGTTTGCCGTCCAGACGATCGGATTGACCCCGTCATTGACCGTTGCCCAAATAAATGGGGCCGTTGTCGTTCCGCCGTATGCGTACAACTTGTTTGGATTCGCGGCCGTCGTGGCGACCTGGAGTTGTGATATACCGCTAAAATCGATCGCACCGTTGATCGGGTTAAATGTCGCTCCGCCATCGATCGACATATATACGCCCCGAGCGGGCGGCACCATTTCAAAGAATGTGTTGAGTACCGAGATGTAAACTACATTTGGGTTTGTAGGATGCAGAGCGACGCTGCTGACACTGCCGCCGAATGTGCGCGTCCAGTTAGCACCGCCGTCAACCGAACGGTAAAAGCCACCGACGACCTGCGGGCCGCGACCTCGAAAATACTCTGTGCGTGCTGCGAAAACGGTGTTCGCATTATTGATAGAGACGGCCACGTTCGACGCTGTTCCACGGGCCGGCAGACCGGCAACGTCAACCCTTGCCCAGGTCGCGCCGCTGTCGGTTGATTTCAATATTCCCGTACCGAGATAACCATTGTCCTGATCGCCCATTCCGGCATAAGCCGTCGTCGGAGTCGACCTCGAAAAATCGATAGACCCGACCGCAAGATCGACCTGGCCGTCGCTGACCGGAACAAAGACCGGATTTGCATCCAATGCATTTGTCGAACGCCAAATGCCGCCCGTCGCACTTCCGACAAGTAACGTTGCCGGTGTTCCCGGTTGCACAGCGATCGAATTGATACGTCCGCTCGAGTCACCAAACGCTCCGAGATAGGCAGTTGAAAATGTCGGCTGCGGGCCCATCGCGGTCCACACCGCACCGCCAAGCTGGTCAGCGGGCAATTCCGGCGCGATCTTGTCCGAAACTTCTTTCGCTACTCTCCGGGCTTCTGCCGGAAGGTCGCCCGAACCATAAAGCCGCGGCCCCCAGAACCAACGGTCGCGAGCGTCACGATCGCTCTCGAATTCACCTTCGGCTCTCGGAGTCTGCGGTTCAACGACAACCGCATTCTCAACCGAGGGCCGTGTCCGGGCACCATTCCAAATAAATAAACCAAATGCGACCGCAGCTAACGCCGCGACCCCTACAATTACTTTAAAATACCTACGCAGGTTATTCATTACGTCTCTCCTATTCTAGTTCGAGGGCTTAACTTTGTTGATTGGGATGTTAAGTTACGGCTTTTTTGACTACGACCCAAATGTTAGTCAATCTCAGCCACGGTGTCAACGCCCGGATAGTTCTCATCGGAATCTTTTGAGATTTGTTGGTAAGCATCATTCTTGTATGCTAAATTAGCATTACAAAGAGTCGAGATTTGTCCCATGAAAATTTTTCTTCGATACTGTCCAGCCGCTTTCGCTCTCGTTCTCATCGTTTCGGTTAACGCATTTTCCGCCGTCAAAACGTGGACCGGGGCCGGAGCAGATGCGAACTGGGGCACGGCCGCAAATTGGTCGCCCGCCGGCGGTCCGGCAGCCAACGACGACCTCGTGTTCCCCGCCGCCGCACCTCAGCAAACGAACAATAACAACACGACGCTTTTCACGACCTATCGTTCGATCACGATCGAAGGCGGCACATATACGCTCGGCGGAAACCTGATCCGCCTGAGCAACGGCCTGACTGTAAATGGCGGCACCCAGACGATCAATATTGCGATCACATTGAGCGGAGCCCAAACATTTCTCGCCGACAACGGCGGCACCGCAACGATCGTGATCTTGTCGATCGGCAGCAATTCATTGACGATCGATGGGGCCGGAATTGTCGGCATCGGGCTGATCTCGGGTTCCGGTGCAGTGATAAAGAATGGTGCGGGAGCCGGAGCGATTATCGCGGCGACTGGTTTCAGCGGCCCGTTGACACTCAACAATGGTATTTTTGTGGTCGATGCCAACATCCCAAGCAGCGTCGTAACGGTGAATAATCCGACAACAACCGGCGGCGGCCTTGCTCTGAGCGGCTTTGGCGGCACCGGAACGGTAGGTGCGACGACCGTCACTCAAGGCGTTATCAGCGCCGGAACGCTCACTTCGCCAACCGGCATCCTCAACCTTTCTAACGGCCTGACATTCACCGCAAACGGCAACTATGTCTGCAAACTCAGCGGCACCACGCCCGGAGCAAATGGCCACGACCAGCTTAATGTCACGGGGGCAGTCAATCTAAACAACGCCCGCCTAGCGCCGCTGCCGTGGGCCAATTTCCGTCCCGCGATCGGCGACACGTATGTCATCCTACGGAACGACGGCGCCGATCCGATCAACGGCACATTTCTCAATTTGCCGAACAACTCGATCTTCGCAGGGCCGTTAAATACGGCATTTAAGATCACTTATACAGGCGGCGACGGTAATGATATCGCCATTCAACGCGTTGCCCGGGCACCGTTCGATTTCGATGGCGACGGCAAGTCGGATGTTTCAATTTTCCGACCATCGACCACAAATTGGTGGTATCTTTCGTCAATGACCGGAGCACAAACCCCAACGGCCTGGGGCAACTCAACTGACGTGCTCGCACCCGCCGATTATGACGGCGACAACAAAACGGATGTAGCGGTTTTCCGCCCGTCGAACGGAACTTGGTATGTCTTTAATTCGGCAACTCTGACCGCCTCGATCGCACAATTCGGCTCAAACGGCGACCGCCCGATTCCAAATGATTTCGACGGAGACGGGCGCGCCGACATCGCAGTTTATCGGCCTACGACAGGTGTTTGGTATCAGACGCGGAGTTTGGGAAACCAGTTCTTCGCCCAGCAATTTGGTGCGAATGGCGATATTCCACAAATGATGGATTACGACGGCGACGGAATCGGCGACCTGTGCGTCTATCGCCCGACCGGCGGCGAATGGCACTTTTTCCTCAGCTCGAACAACTCGTACACCGCGTTCCCCTTCGGCCTCGCCGGTGACAAACCTGTTCCGTCCGATTACGACGGCGACGGCAGAACGGACGTTGCCGTATTCCGTGCCGCGACCGATTCTAACCTTCCTGATTTCTACATTCTGACCTCGGGGACATTCAACTACTACGGCCTCTCATGGGGCGTTCCCGGTGACATTCCGGTCGTCGCCGATTACGACGGCGACGGCAGAGCAGACACGGGCATCTATCGCCCAAGCAGCCAAACCTGGTACCTGCTCCGCTCAACCGCCGGTTTTGGTTCGTCAGTTTTCGGCAACAACGGCGACATCCCGATCCCAAGCGCGTTTGTCCCTTAAACCGAGAATACCCACGAGACTATTTTTCTTCCTTTCCTTCCTTTGCGTTCTCTGCGGCTTCGCGTGAAACAGCCTTTTTTCCACGCGAAGGCGCGAAGTTCGCAAAGAACCCGCGAAGAAGAAAAAGAAATCAAGGATACCTTCTGAAATGCCTAATCCAGATAAACTTCTCTTAGGCAAGGATCTTCAGCATTTGCGGGTGGATCAAACCGTTCGAAGCGCAGATCGGCGGGGCGTAGATGCTGAATGGGGAGCCGTCGTAGTACGACACTTGTCCGCCAGCTTCTTCTATCAACAAAACTCCGGCGGCTACGTCCCAGGCGTGGAGGCCTTCTTCCCAAAATCCATCAAATCGTGCGCAGGCGACATAAGCCATATCGATCGCCGCCGAACCATCGCGGCGAACTCCGCGTGAATTGAGCAGCATCTCCGTCAAATGCCGTGCAAAATTGTCACGCTGTTTGATGTCGTATGGAAAGCCTGTGACGATCAATGCGTCACCAAGATTTTCGCAATTCGAAACGCGAATCGGTTTGTTGTTAAGGCTGGCACCACGCCCGCGTTCGGCGGCAAACAGTTCGTTCCGCGTCGGATCGTACGTAACGCCGATGACGATCTCGCTGTTGTGTTCGAGAGCAAGCGTCACGCAAAAGCACGGATAGCCGTGCGCATAATTCGTCGTCCCGTCAAGCGGGTCGATCACCCATTTCCACGTCGTGTCGCCACCGATAACGACCGCGTCGCCCGATTCCTCAGCCAATATCGAGTGCCTCGGATAATACGATTTGATCCGTTCGATGATCAAGGCTTCGCTTGCAAGATCAGCCTCAGTAACGAGATTGATATCACCTTTCTTCTGCACCGCAATGCCGCGGTCAAATTTTTCGAGTAAAAGATGGCCAGCCTCTCGGGCCGTTTCAATAGCAAAATTTAGCATAGTATTTTACCGCAGAGACGCAAAGACGCAGAGAAGAAAGCAAAGAAAAAGATCTCTTACTCTGCGTCTCAGCGTCTCTGCGGTTATATCCTATTTCTTCAGCCTTCGCTCCGCAACAGCGAGAAATTCACGCACATGTTCGTCCCAGAATGGCCACGTGTGGCCGCCGGGATGTTCGCGATATTCATGCGGGACCTTCTTTTCGTTTAACAAAGCAAGATATTCGCGGTTGTTCTGAATGAGAAAATCTTCGGTGCCGCACGATTGATAAATGTACGGCAGAGCCTTGACTTTTTCCGGTGTCAATTCGCGGACCATCTTAAAGATGTCATTTGACTTGCGGGACTCGCTATCTTCGGCTCCCATGATGGCGTCGATACCCTTACCGATGTTGCCTGAGTTTTTCTCGGTAAAACCGGTCGCCCCAAGTGCCCCGCTAAACGAACCTATGAGCGAGAACATTTCGGGATATTTGAACCCGAATTTAAGCGAACCATAGCCACCCATCGAAAGCCCGGCGATCACGCGGTGCTCGCGATCAGCAAGCGTGCGATATTTAGAATCGATCTCCGGTATCAGTTCCTTGACGATGTAGCTTTCGTATTTATCGTTAGGCGTCGAAACGCTGTCCGAATACCAGCCATTGTCGCCCTCGGGCGTGACGATGATGAAGTTGTGTTTGCCCGCATACGAAATAAGCTCGGTCTTGTCGATCCAGTTTGAATAATGGCCCGTCAAGCCGTGAAGCAAATAAACTACCGGATATCGCAGTGAAGTTCCTTTTGCATCTGCATATCCGACCGGGAAAATGACGCGATATGGCATCTCTCGAGCCATCATTTTGCTTTTTAATTTTTCTTCGCTAAATCCGGTTTTAACCGTCGTTTGACCGGTCGCGGCACACGCGAGCAATAGGACCAACCATACGAGCCCAAAATATCTGCGTCTATCTGCGTTCATCTGCGGTTAATTCCTCCGAAACTATCCAAAGATCTTACCGAAAAATCCGCCGCCTTTTTCGTTTTCTGTGATCTGCGCGAGTTCGCCCGGGTCAAGCCATGCACCGGTGCACTGGTTGCAGACGTCGATCTTGATCGACTCAAAATCGGTCTCGACGAGGGTACCGTCACATTTCGGGCATTTCAGCTCGGTCGCGACCGAACTTTCCTCTTCCATCTTCGCCTTCATCTTGGCGATCAGTTCCTGTTCTTTCTTGTAAAAATACTCGTTCTCGAGGGCATCACCCCGCTTCTCCAGATCAATTGCCATATAAATAGGATTCTCCTTGTTTTAAATTCTCTGATGGTGAAAAAGGTGAAAAGTAAAAGAGTGAAAATTCACGTGCGACCACTTTTTCACTTTTAAACTCTTTCGCTTTTCAACTTTTCCCCACTTTTTAACCTTCGGTTTTATGTATCGACCGCACACGCTGTCTCGCTTTTTTTGAGCGGCGGATCGTTTTCCGGCGTTTCAGGCTGCTTTCGGCCCAGTCGGAAACCTGTTTGAGCGGGTGCCACTCAAAGCTCTCGAGCGGCAAAACTTCGCTCGAGGCGTCGCGCAATTTCAACGTACTGAACGCGACAAAAAATATTAACGCGTTAAAGAAAGCTCCCGACAAAACAACGAACCATCCGGGTGCCAAACCAACCGTCGCCCTCGACAGAAAAATGTCCCAAAAGATCTTACGGTCGGCCTCGGTCGCCGACGGAATCGGTGACGGATGAATATAAACCTTGAGCGTCCAGGAAAGCCAGAGCAGAACAAAGATCCACAGATAATTTGAGCGTAAACGCCGCCCGACCGCTTCCCATACACTGATCGTAAAATGCGGCGATATCAGATCGGCCGAGATATGCTCGGCCCATTCCTTGTCCGGCGCGACCGTTCGCTGGGACAGCATCGGTGCGAAATAGCCCGTCTCAAGCACACGCACGCGATTGGCCCAGACCTCGTAATAACGGAAACGCCGGGCCTCCATGAACAAGAATATCGACACCAGCAGCGTGTTGATCGGTATGGCAAAATGCGGATTGTCGGGCGAGCTGAACACAAACGAAAGCGTCGCACCGGCTGTGATCACGGCCCAGTTCGTCGTAGCGTCGAGGCGGCTCCGCCAAATATTCGACCGCTGTATCTCGCCGCGGTAAAAATGCACCATCGCCATGTTAAACTCGGCTGGCAACAGTTTCTGCGCGATCGTTTCGGGGCTTGGTTTCGCTTTCTGGCTACGCTTTTTAACCTCGTCGGCAAAGGCGCGGAACGACGTCGGCACATTCGTGATGTGTATGTCTTCGTCGACCAATTTGGTTCCGGATCGAACCTCGTCGTTCATAGCGTTTGTGTGCAGTTATGCTCTCGAAGGGGGCAAAAAGCGTTACCTTTATGTTTAACACTTTCGCGGTTTCGATGCAAGATTTCGTTTCTTCCTTTGCGGTTGGCCTTTGCGTTCTTTGCGGCTTTGCGTGAAACTTCCGTTTGGCGGAAAAGAAATTTCAGGCAAAGACGCAAAGACACGCAAAGAAGACTTTATGTCGCGGAACTTACCGCTGATTCGATGTTTCGACCTTAGGTAGTAAATTGCGAAAATCTAAAACTTATGTCTGAAATTGATGAAAACTGGATGTACCGTGCCATAGGCATGGCACGCGAAGCGGCGAAGATCGGCGAAGTGCCGGTTGGTGCAATTATAATTGACGAAAACGGCGGAATTCTCGCCGCAGCCTCTAACCGCACGATCAAAAACATCGACCCAACCGCCCACGCCGAGATCCTTGCGTTACGCATCGCCGCGACCCGCGTCGGCAACTATCGCCTCACGGGATCGACGGTTTATTCCACGATCGAACCATGTGCGATGTGTGCCGGAGCACTCGTTAATGCTCGCGTCACCCGCCTCGTCTATGGAGCCGCGGACGAACGCTTCGGTGCCGTCGAATCAAAATTCCGCGTCTGCGACAGCCCCGACCTCAATCACCGAATCGAAATAACCTCGGGCGTCCTCGCCGAAAACTGCCGCCGCCTGATGCAGGAATTCTTCCAGGCAAGGCGTAAGAGTTAGTACCCGCGAAAAAGAGTGAAAGAGCCAAATACCTTTCTTCTTTTTTGCTCTTTTTGCGCCTTTTCGCGGCCAAACCTCTTCTTCTTTCCTACCAACTTGAAAAACAACCACCCAAACCTTTAGAATGGAACGTTCGCGGAGAGGTGCGAGAGTGGTTGAATCGGGCAGTCTCGAAAATTGTTGAGCCTTAACGGGTTCCGTGGGTTCGAATCCCACCCTCTCCGCCATTTGATATTTGAATTGATCGAATTTTTTGTTGGAAGTAGCAGGTCTCGCAGTTTGAGAAAACCCTAGGAGAAAAGACTATGCCTTTACCAAAAAGATTGACCGCTGAGTTTCTTGGAACGCTCTGGCTCGTGCTGGGTGGCTGCGGAGCTGCCGTTTTGGCAGCGTCCGTATCGACTGCCAGCAATGGCATCGGATTTGTCGGTGTCTCGTTCGCGTTTGGTTTGACTGTGCTTACGGGTGCTTACGCTCTGGGGCATATCTCAGGCGCTCATTTCAATCCGGCGGTGACGCTCGGTTTGTGGGCCGGAAAGCGATTTGATGCGAAGGATGTCCTACCTTACATTATCGCTCAGGTCTTGGGTGCCATCGCTGCGGCCGGAATCTTATATCTGATCGCGAGCGGCAAAGCAGGTTTCAGCCTCGGCGGCGGATTTGCTTCGAACGGCTTTGAGAGTCATTCGCCCCTACAGTACTCGATTGTTGCAGCGTTTGTTGCCGAAGTTGTTTTGACATTCTTTTTCCTGATCGTCATCCTCGGTTCGACGCACAAAAAGGCCCCGGCCGGATTCGCTCCGATCGCGATCGGCCTCTGTTTGACGCTGATCCATCTGATCTCAATTCCGGTGACCAATACGTCGGTCAATCCGGCCCGAAGTACGGGACCAGCGATATTTGTCGCAATGTACAGCGACCCGTGGGCCGTCAAACAGCTCTGGCTCTTTTGGGTCGCACCGATCCTCGGAGCATTGCTCGCCGGATTTTCATACGGCTGGCT
>JANLTF010000168.1:0-5371 GCA_031362825.1 Acidobacteriota bacterium
GCCGAACATTGATTATCAGATCATCGCCGAGCTGCTTGATGTCGCCAGTCACAAGAATCTCAACGCCGAGCTGAGCCGCTATCGCTTTAGTGTCGGTCTGGTTGGCCTTGAAGCGAAAGGCCGAATTACGAGACATCACCCGCAGGTTTGTGAGGTGCGACAAATTGTTGATGATATTCTCGGTAACTCCGTCGGAAAGGTATTCCGCATTCGGGTCCTGGCTGGCGTTAAGAAACGGTAAAACTGCAAGCGACCTTTTGGCGGTCGCGTTTGCCGCCGATTTTTGGGACTGCCAAGCGTAATATCCCGAAGCGACTGATATGACGAGCAGCAAGGCTACGACTGCGGCGAGCGGTTTGCTCCGTTTTATCTGTTCGGTGACCTTGTATTTGATCTCATCCGTCTGTTCGTTGCCAACGCTCGTCGCCTGACCGCTATTCAGCGAGTTCGATCTCTCGAGGCGCTCGCCGAATACAAGATTTTCCCGGAGATCTTTTAGATCTCCGAGAAGTTCGTCCATCGTCTGGTAGCGTTCGTCTTTCTTTTTGCGGAGCGTTTTGGAAACGATCCTCTGCAACTCAGCGGGCATGTCGGTCGCAGAACCGGTAAGCGGCGGCGGTTCGGCGTTTATCAAATTGGCAAAGGTCTCCGACATCGAATCCGCCGCGAACGGTGTCTTTCCGCTGATCATTTCGTATAGCAGCACGCCGAAACTGAAAATATCGGTGCGGGCATCAATGCTCTCTCCCTTTGCCTGTTCGGGCGACATATAATTGACCGTTCCGAGGATCATACCTTTGGCCGTTTCGTTTTGTTCGCCGGCGGATGATTGAAAGCCGATAGCCTTTTGGTCGATCAATTTAGCGAGCCCAAAATCGAGGATCTTCACAAGACCGTCAGGACGAACGATAACATTCTCCGGTTTGATGTCGCGGTGGACGATGTTTGCGATGTGTGCGGCGGCAAGAGCGTTCGTTATTTGAACCGCAATGTCCAGAATTTTGGGTAACTTCAAGCTCTTCGCAGCAAGGACCTCGCGCAAAGTTTTGCCCTCGATAAATTCGCTGACGATATAGTTTGCCTCGTCGCTTAGACCGATCTCGTGAATTACGAGAATATTTGGATGGTTTAGGCTGGAGGCCGCTTTTGCTTCTTTAACGAAACGATCGAGATTTGATTGGTCGCGGCTGAACCGCTCGTTGAGGATCTTGACGGCAACGCTGCGTTCGAGTTTGGTATCGTTTGCAAGGTAGACCTTGCCCATGCCGCCTGCTCCGATCTGACGTACGATCTCATAATGGCCAAAGCGTTTGCCGGCTTCGGGTGCCTCTTGCTGTCCGATAATGTTTGCTACATCGTCAGCCGCGGACTGTTCCAAAAAACTTCCGGCGTCATCGAGTGACCCAAGCAAGGATTCGACCTCGCGGCGCGTTTCAGCGTCGCCTGTACACGCTTCGTCGAGAAAGCGTTGGCGATCAGCGGGTGTGAGCTTTAACGCGTCCGCAAATATTCCCTTTGCCTTATTCCAGCTTTCGTCCATTTACCTCGTTAATTCACGATGCAGCCAAGCCTTCGCCATAGCCCAGTCGGTGGCGACCGTCGTTCGGGAGACCTGCAGAGCCTCTGCTGTTTCTTCCAGTGTCAAACCGCTGAAATAACGCAACTCTACGATCTTAGCCTGTTGCTCGTCGAGCTTTTCAAGCCGCGACAATGCCTCGTCGAGTGCCATCAGATCGATGGTGTTTGCTTCGCCCGCTGAGCTTATTACTTCGTCATTTAGAGTTAGTTTGATAGCGTCGCCGCCACGTTTTTCCCGACGTTTCGAACGGGCATGGTCGACCAGAATTCTTCGCATCAAACTCGCGGCGATGGCAAAAAAATGGGTCCGATTTTCCCAATTAACATTGCGCTGATCGATCAATTTGAGATAGGTCTCGTTGATCAAAGCCGTAGCCTGAAGTGTGTGACCGGAGCGCTCGCGACGCAAAAAACTCGCAGCCTGGCGATGCAACTCGTCATACACGAGGGGAAGGAGGCCTTCTAGAGCTTCCCGGTCTCCGCCGCTCCAGTCGCGCAGCATATGAGTTATCTCCTGTCTTTCTTTCATGGCCTGTCTTTTCGCCTACGTAGAGGATATATCCGCCACATCGACAGGTCAACAAATTCCTGACCGCGAAAAATTAATCTGTACGGTTTCCACCCGAATGACGCGTTAATAATTGAAGGCGACATTTCGACGAGTTTCAGTGAGGAGGATGATCTATGTCACGCAAGGGAATTTTATTGCTCACAACAACTGCATTTCTTATAGCGGCTTTTTCAAATCTGTTGGTTCAGGCACAGACAAGCTCGGTTTTTGCTACGGGAATGAAGAGGCCCGTAAAAATAATCTGCTGGCAAAATCAAGGATATTTCCTCGTGTCCGAGAACGGCGATGCTCAGACACCGAACAGCGGACGAATCTCGATCGTAACGAACTCGGGCCAGCGATTTACTCTAATAGACGGCCTTCCCTCTGGAATTACTCCGCCGAATCTTGATAATTCGGGGCCTTCTGCGATGGTAGTTCAGGGTGACAAACTCTATATCGCCATCGGAAATGGCAACGCAACATTGAACGGACCTGCTCAAGGAAGTGAGATCCCCAATCCAAACCCTAACTCGCCGATCTTCAGTTCCGTACTCGAATTTCGATTTCCGGCTCTAGGATTTCGCCTTGGCAGACACGAGTATCCGCTCGCGTCCGGCGACCATACGAGGCTAGCAAACGGGGAAACGGTTCTCCTAGGCAATTTAGGTGCACCAAAAGCGCTGATGAGATTGGTAGCCGATTTTCCAAATTTTACGCCTGCTCCAAGGCCGGACGTTCCAAACAATGTACGTCCGTCCAATCCCTTTGGCATCGCCATGCACGCAAATACACTCTACGCTGCTGATGCCGCCCAGAATAACGTCAGGACTATCGATCTTGCATCTGGCACAGTCGGCACTTTGTTTACGTACCCTTCAAGGATGAATCCGAGTCCGGTCGGGCCGCCCTTTATCGAGCCAGTACCCGACAGTCTGAGGCTTTTCGGTAACAAACTGCTAGTGACATTTTTGAGCGGATTCCCGTTTCCGGCAGGCGTTGCCAACGTTCGTCAATACGACCTCGACAGCGACAGCGAATCACAGGTGATAGGCGGTCTGTCAACGGCGATAGACGTATTGCCGTTTGAGGCGTCGGGCTTTTGCAGCTCGTTCTATACGCTCGAACACAGCACCAATATGCTGATGGGTGCTCCCGGTAGGCTTCAGCGCTTCGACACCCCGAACGGGCCGCCCACACTTGTCTCAAACACTCTGGTTACGCCAACAAGCATGGCTCGGCATCCCGCAAGCGGCGATCTCGTCGTGACGGAGATCGTCCCAGGACGACTCACAAGGATCAGCAATATTCCGGCGGCGGTGAATGTCGAAGATGCTCCCGAAATCAAGGAGTTCTGATGGGGACCGTAATTAAGATTTGGTCCTTGGAGAATTAAAATACAATGAAAAATATAAGAATCTTAGCAATTATCTTACTGCTCACGGGAGCGGCATTCGCGCAAGGCACGGGTTTTAGCTTCCAGGGACGCCTGAATGACGGCACGACGCCGGCGAACGGGAGCTACGATCTGCAGTTCAGCCTCTATACGGCGATTGTCGGAGGCTCGCCTATCGGTTCGACCATGCCGAAGCCCAATACGACGCTCGTAAACGGAGTGTTCAGCGTCATGCTTGATTTTGGGGCGACGGCCTTCAACGACCCGAACGCGGTATTTATCGAGATCGGAATCAAACCAAACGGTTCGCCGAATGCATTCACGATCCTAGGGCCACGACAGCAGCTTACGGTCGTCCCATATGCGGTTCGCGCAAATGACAGTGCACAACTCGGCGGCGTCCCGGCGAGCGAGTTTATTACGAGTACAAGCAATTCATTCATTAAAAACTCGACAACTGCACAGACCGGAGGCTTTAACGTCAGCGGGGACGGTTTGGTTGGCAGCCGGTTGGGTGTCGGATTCGGGGCGTTTTCGGATCCCGGGATAGCTTTCGATGTGATCGGGAGCTCCAGATTCAGGTCATCTAGCGGAGGTACAGTCGACGTAGGTACGCCTAATGGCGAAACGGGCATTTCTATCACAAGGGGACTCGGCAGGGGCGATATCAGATTTAGCGGAGCCACGATGAGACTGGTAGCTGGCCTAGCGTCGTCGGGCCCGCCGCCGGATGCAAACGGGATCGCCATCTCAACACAGGGAAACGTCGGCGTCGGTTCTGCACCGCCGCTGGACGCAAAGCTTCATGTTAGCGGCAAACTCAGTGTCGACGGTCCTGCCACACAACCTTCGTGGAGAAGGGGTCTTCCTAAGGCGATGATAAGGGTCAAAGCAAATTCACTCAACGATCCTCCATTTATCGCCGATTGCTATAACGGAGTGAGTGGGGAAACTTATGTTTCATTTCCCTTATCCACGTGCGGTTTTACCGTGACAGGCATTCCTTCAGATCAATTCGCGATTATCACCTTTCCCTTCTCACTTTCGGATCCGGGACCATTCCTGGTCTTCCGTGGATCTCAGATACAGTCGCCGTCTTACTGGATCGAAAATCAGGGAATGAATCTTAGAGTCGGCGACAAATTCTTCGATTTAATAATTTTTTAACTTGGGAGGCATGAGCTGACAGAACTTCGACCGCCGACCACGGTACCAACCGCCGATCTGTCACATAGAGAACAGCTATGAAGAGCATTTTACTTATTTTCGCGTTAATTGGTATCATCCCCGTCTTATCGGCCGCCCAGGGCACGGCGTTCAGCTTTCAGGGCCGACTTAACGACGGGATGAATTCGGCGAACGGAGCGTACGACCTGCGGTTTGAACTTTTCACGGCATTAACCGGCGGCACGCAGATTGGAACGACCGTCAACCGTCCGAACTCGGCGCTCGTCAACGGTGTTTTCAGCGTGATGCTCGATTTTGGAGCCACGGCCTTCGACGACCCGAACACGGTTTTTATCGAGATAGCCGTCAAACCAAATGGCTCCCCAAATGCATTTACCGTCCTCGGGCCGCGGCAGCAGTTAACAGTCGTGCCCCTTGCGGCGCGTGCGAACGACAGCGCAAAGCTTGGCGGCGTCCCGGCAAGCGAGTTTGTGACGAGTACAAGTAATTCATTCATAAAAAACTCCACGACCGTACAAACCGGGGACTTCAACGTCTACGGAGACGGCTTAGTCGGACGCCGGTTAGGAGTTGGGTTTGGAGCGTTTTCGGATCCGGGGATCGCGTTCGATGTGATCGGAAGTTCCAGGTTTAGATCATCTAGCGGAGGGTCCGTCGAC
>JANLTF010000217.1:0-14194 GCA_031362825.1 Acidobacteriota bacterium
GTGTACAGCTTGACGCGGTTGACCGAACGCGGCTGAATGAGATTCATGAATTCGACCGTGCGGAGATATTCCTCTTCGCTATCGACCCGAATGGCCGTAAAATCGTCAGCCAACTGATCTCTAAGCAAACGCTGGACGAGATCGAGATCCTGATGGACCATCGCCGGAGAGCGTTTCTTCTCAGAGCCTTTTTTCGAATCGGCCCACATACGAGCTAAGTATTTCGCGTCGTTCCTTAGATCTTCTTCAGAAACACCGACTCCTGCGGTGCGTACGATAAATCCACCCGAAGCAATTTCGCTGTCCTGTCGGATGCGTTGGATGAGCGTTCGCAGGCGTCCGCGTTCGCTGGCTGATTCGATCTTGCGCGAGACGCCGAGATGTTCGATCGTCGGCATATAAACAAGGTAACGGCCCGGCAGAGCGATGTGCGAAGTAATGCGTGCACCCTTCTTTGCGATCGGTTCTTTTGCGATCTGAACCAGAATTTCCTGGCCTTCTTTCAAAAGATCAGAGATCGTCGGCTGTGGCGAACGGCCTCCGCGATCACCACGATCGTTGCGGTCGCGCCGTCCTTCACTCGAAGGACGATCACCGCTCGGGCGGTCGCCTGTCGGTCGATCGTTTGCGGGACGGTCGCCAACCGGTCGGTCGTTGCGTCCGCGCCCACCGCGTTTTCCTCTTTCACGCGGTTCACGATTTTCTCTGTTATCACGGCCGCGAGGACGTTCATCTGTCGACGGCTCACGCTCTTCGGTCGGATCGCTTTGCGTTTCGGGCTCGCGACCTTCGGGTTCACTTTGAGTTTCCGATACGGCTTCGACCGATGACGGCGAATCGTCTTCGGCACGGTTGCCGTCGACTTCGGGAGCATCAGAAGTTTCCGAGCTCTCGACACCTTCCTCCAAACCTTCTTCCTTTTTGCCTCCCCGACGTCGTCCTCGCCCGCCCCGACGGACTGCCATTTCGGCGTTTCCATCGGATTCTTTAAGGCTGGCTTCGGCATCTTCCAGACCGTCTTCGGCCTTGGCTTTTTTGGCTTTGGGCTTTGCGAATTTGCCCTTGGCAGCGGCTCGCTTGGCCGGGGCTTTCTTTTTGGCCGCAGGCTTTTCATCGTCATCGTCAGTTTTCTTTGAACGGCCGCGTCCCTTCGCCGGAGCGGCTGGTTCGTCGTCTTCGTCGGCTATCCGTTCGAAGCCGCGGTTATCGCTTGTGACATCAGCGAGCAGCGAACCGACCTCGGCTTCGGCGATGGTTTCCATGTCAAATTCGGCGGCTCGAACGCGATCGACGATCGCCTCTTGCATATACGCATCTTTGAACATCTCGCCGGTATCTTCGTCTTCGCCATCGCTGATTCGTTCGAATCCTGAGTTGTCGAATTCGACCTCAAAAGCAGGTACGGCTTCCTCGATTTCAGCCAAAGGCTCCTTGCCGCGACGGCCGCGACGCGAGCGTTTTTGCTCTTTAACGGGCTCGGCGACGGGCTCGGAATCCTGTGTATCGTCTTCAGACACAGCACTTTCGACAAAACCGTCGCGGTCCGGTTCGGTGTCATCGTCGGATGATTCGACGATCGGTTCGGTGATCTCCTGGGCGGCTTCCATCTGTTTTTCGCGGGCGGCACGCGACATGTCGATCATCTCGCGGGCAGTGCGTTGGGCCTGCTCTGGCGACTCTTTCTTGCTCTTTTCCATAACGATGCGTTCGATCTCTTCTTCTTCATCGAAGAAGTCCGAGACATACAAAAACGCATCGCGCTCTAGCCCGATGTCGACAAACGCCGACTGCATACCGGGCAAAACACGCATCACCTTGCCCTTATAAACATTGCCTACGACACCGGCATTTTCTTCACCGCGTTCGATATAAAATTCGGTAACCTTACCGTTATCGAGGATCGCGATCTTTTTTTCGCGTCCATTGACGCTGACTATCATCTCTTTTGACATACAAAATACTTCCTATTGAATAAAGTTCTACTAGCCCAAAAGGTATGGACGGCGAAGGATGGACGGTCGTTTCAGTTGGATCACAGACGAAGAGCTTTAGTTCGAACGGTCGAGCAGAACTTGCGTTTTGGTTTTATAGCTTGAGTCTGGAAGTGGATTCCAAATGGACAAGTATTGAATTCTTTTCACGCTAGGGATCTCTCTGACGAAAGACGTGTACACACTCTTTCGAATTCGGGGAGCACCTTATCCCGACCTGGTCGGGAGTGCTCAAACCCTCTAAATATCTCGTTCTAAACTAAATCTTCTGTAAAATCTTCTGAGGCCTGCACCGCTTCGCCGCTCGATTTCCGAACACCTTCGGGCAAACTACAGATAGTATATGCAGAATCGAGCCGCGAAGTAAACTAAAATCGCGCGAATATCGCATCGACCATTGTTAATTGGCATTTCCCGCAGATACAATTAGACATCCGTATGGAAATATATTTTCAGTTGATCAGCGATGCGGAGTCGTTAAAGAAGGCTTGTGGGGAGCTGGAGAATGACAAGTTTCTCGGGTTTGACGTCGAGACGACGGAGCTTGATCCGTACAAGGGCGACCTGCGGCTGGTGCAGCTTAGTAATGGGCAGAATACTAAGGTGATCGACCTCAGAAGCTTCGGTAGTGGAGAGTCGAGAGTGGAGAGTGGAGGGTCGGGGGACGGATCTTCGGACTCAGTCAAGGCACTTAGAACGAATCCGGATCTTCAGCCGTTGCGGGATCTGTTGGCTTCGAACAAGCAAACCAAGATCGCGCATAATGCGAAGTTTGATACGAAGTGGGTGCGGCATCATTTGGGGGTCGAGGTTGGGGCGGTTTATGACACTTATCTCGCGAGTATTTTGATCGCTGCGGGCGAGGGCGAGCGGCGGCATGGGCTGGCGGATGTGGTGCAGTTTTTTCTGGGGCGGACTCTCGATAAATCGGAGCAGGTCAGTGATTGGGGAGCGGCTGAGCTGTCGCCGTCGCAGGTCGAATACGCCGCGAAAGACGCGGCTATAATGATCGAGGTGCGGGATAAGCTTGAGGAACGCATCGTTGCGGACAAGCTGACCGAAGTTCTCAAACTCGAAAACGATTGCGTCGTGCCGGTCGCTGAGATGGAGCTGAACGGCTTTTACCTCGACGAAGGCCGTTGGCGCGAGCAGCTTGAGAAGGTGACAGTTATTCAGCGTGCGGCTGCCGATCAATTACAGGATATGCTCTCGGCAGGCGTTGCCCAGGCGTCGCTGTTTGGGCGTTCGGAGATCAATCTCGATTCGCAGGCACAGGTCACGGACGCTCTTGTCGGGCTTGGCGTGCCCGTGCCGAATACAACGCGTGCGTGGGAATTACAGCCGCTCGCGGATCAATATCCGGTCATTGCCAAGCTGCTCGAATATCGCGGCGTTGCGAAGTCGATATCGAGCTTTGGCGAGAATATTCTCGAATTTATCGAGCCGAAAACCGGCCGAATTCACGCCGATTTTCGCCTGATCGGCGCACCGACTGGGCGTTTTTCTTGCTCGAAACCTAACCTACAACAGATACCTCACGAAGAAGAATATCGCCGCTGTTTTCGTGCTCCGGACGGGCGAAAATTGGTGATCGCCGATTATTCGCAGATCGAGCTGCGGATCCTCGCCGATTTTTCGGAGGACAAGAATTTTATCGAGGCATTTGAGTCGGGACAGGATTTTCACTCGGCGACGGCGGCACAGGTTTTTGGCATTAACGCCGCAGATGTGACGCCGGACCAGCGTTCGTTTGCAAAACGACTCAATTTTGGTGTCGTTTACGGTATCGGCGCGTCGCGGTTTGCGATGATGACGGGGCTGACGCAGAAAGAAGCCGAGGACACTTTGCGCAAATATTTTGCGACCTATCCGAGAATGGACGAGTGGCTGAGAACCGCCGCTTCGACGGTTAAAGAAACGCGAATGACGCGGACGAAATCGGGCCGGATCGCACGATTCCGATTTGACGAAAACGACCGATCATCGCTCGCCGCCGCACAGCGTTACGCCAAAAATATGCCGATCCAAGGCACCTCGGCCGACATCCTAAAACGTGCACTGCGCCTTCTCCACGACGACATCCGGCCTACCTCGGCAAAGCTAGTCAACATTGTCCACGACGAGATCGTAGTCGAATGCGATGCGGCAGAATCGGACCATATAGCCGGAATTCTCGAAGGAGCAATGGCCAAAGCCGGTGCCCAATACGTCTCACGTGTACCGATAAAGGTCGATGTCCACGTGTCGGATGAGTGGTCGAAATAGGGCGGCGGTTGGTGCCGCGAGAATCAGGCTTGGTAACACGGCGAACGGCTATTGGTAACGCGAAAATAGGCGTTGGTAACGCGAAAATAGGGCTTGGTGCCGCGGAGCTTTTCGAAGCAAAACACGACTCAAGATTCCTGAAACATGCAAAAAGCCAAAATTTCCGCCTCCAACCGCCGCCACCGCCGCCTATATCCCCGCCGCAGATTTTTGTTCTGACCGCCCGGGTTTTTGTGCTATAACTCTCGTGTATCTGGAATAGCCCAAGCCGCCAGGCGTGCGAGTATAAGAATTATATGAGAAAGAACTATTTTTTGACCGGAATTTTTGTAATGGTGGCGTGTTCTATTGTAAATGCGCAAACATGGGGCTGCGGCGAGCGTGACTATAAGTGTCAGCTCGACGGGCGGATGAAGGCTCTAGAGGCCGATCCGAAGAATCCGGAAAATTATTACGATATTGGCATCGTGTTTCAGCGAACCAAGGCTCACAAGCAGGCCGTCGAATCGTTTAGCATGTATTTGCTGATCCCGGGCGTTAAGGCCGAATATCTCTCGGATGGTTACAATTCCCGGGGGATATCGCAGCGGGCTTTGGGCAAGCCGCAACTCGCCTATGACGATTATTCAAAGGCGATCGAACTAAACCCGAAGGTCGCGACGCCGTTTATCAATCGGGGAAATGTCTCACGCGATCTCAAAAAGGCCGATCAGGCGTTTGCCGACTACGCCCGGGCGATCGCGCTCGAACCTAAGGCCGCACTTGCATACTCAAATCGCGGTCATTTGTATTCCGATCTGGGAAAATTTGACGATGCTCTCAAAGATCTCGCGAAGGCGATCGAATTAGATCCGTCAAACGACGAGCCGTATTACACACGGGCCATGATCTATCGGGAAAAAAGAGAACATGCTAAGGCCATTGCCGATCTTGACAAATATATTGCTATTGGGCCGTCGAACCCTCAATACCTCGCCGATGGTTACCTAAATCGCGGTATCAACTACGCCATTCTCGCCAAGTACGAAGCAGCCGAAAAGGACATCAGCAAGGCGATCGAAATCTCCCCAAGATATATCGACGCATATAGATCGCGGGCTCTCGTCTATCGCGAATTGAAAAAAACAGCCCTCGCGGATGCGGACGAACGAAAGGCGACGGAGCTGGCTGCCCTACCTAAGTAGTTAAAGACGGCGGCGGAAATCAGTCCGTAGATAGTGTAAAAACATCTTTAAATTGTTCTAAAGAATAGGTTATTCTATAGTTTGGCTCCCTCCTCACCGGATGCGTTCGCGCACTTATGAATGATGCCGAAATAACACGTCGCGATCTGAGGCCCGCTCTGGTGTTCCTGAGCGGCGAGCTGATCGCTGTGCCGATCCCGCTTGAACGCGAAGAGGTGATCTTGGGGCGCGCTCTGGAGGCGGATGTGCGTGTTAATGACCATCAGGTTTCGCGTCAGCATGCACGTGTTACGAGCGTTAAGAATCTTGCGACAGCATCGACCGATTATGTTTTGACGGATCTTAGTTCGCGAAACGGCACCTTTCTCAACGGGGTTAAGGTCACGAGTGAAAAGCTGACCAACGGCGATAAGATAAAGATCGGCGAGACCATTCTGAGATTTGATCTGCTTGACGAGATCGACCGCGAATATCAGCGGCAGATACACCGTTTGATATCGCATGACGATCTGACCGGTTTGCTGTCGAGCCGTTCGTTCTTTTCGGAGCTGAGGCGTGAGGCAGGGCGTGCGGCGACCGACGGGCGGCCGTTTTGCGTGCTGATGATGGACGGCGACAATTTTAAAAGCGTCAATGACACCTACGGCCATCTGACCGGCAGTAAGACCATCGAGGAGATCGGGTTTTCGATAATGACGAACCTCAGGACCGGCGACGCGGCCGCGAGGTTCGGCGGCGACGAGTTTGCGGCGTTTTTGCTCGATGCCGAAATGCCGCAGGCATTAGTCGCGGCCGAACGAATGCGTGCGAGTGTCGAAACACAGGAATTTAGCATCCTCCAACCCGGCCGCACGGCCGAGACCCATCACATCACCGTCAGCATCGGCGTCTCGTCGTTTCCCGACGATTCTTCCGACCCGATCGAACTAGTCGAAATGGCCGACTCCGCCCTCTACCGAGCCAAACGCGAAGGCCGCAACCGCGTCGCCGCCTACCGCGACATGTCCCAAACCGAACTCGACCGGCATCTTCCGACAAGGCGTAGTTAAAATTGCAACAATCTGCGCTAAACGCGCGTGAAAGACAATGAAACGGCGTTCGTGCTAAACTTTATTTTTGTTTGGCAGTCTGCCGCTTGTGTTTCGTTTTGCGGCTATTTTTTGTCTTTGGGGAAACAGTTTGTCGTTTATCACTGATCTCAATTTATCTACCAGGCCCTTTCGCAACAGGGTTTTGCCTTATTTGCTGTCGGCGTTGATGCTCGTCATTGCAGGTATTGGTGTTGTTTATTGTCTAGCGGTGTTGAAGCGGAATTCGGACGCGAACAAAGACCTGACGGCTAAGATCACAGAACGCGATGAACAGATCAAACAGCTCAAGGGCGAAGGGCAAAAGGTGCAGCAGGAACTCTCGCCCGAGCAGAGAGCGTTGCTGGGAGCTTCGCATAAGCTCGTCGCGAATAAGAAATTCGGCTGGTCTCGGCTGTTTGCCGATCTTGAGTCGGTGTTGCCGGGCAGCGTGAGCGCTTCGCGGATCGGCGTTCAAAATATTTATACCGACGGCGACCGTATCAAGGCGGAACTCGAACTCAGCGTTCTCAGCAAGGATTATCCGAGCGTGATGACGATGATCGAGAATATGCAGAATTCGGGGCTGTTTATGGCGGAGCTTCGCGGGCAGGACCTGCAGAAGACCGACCGAATGACCTATACCGAATACACGCTGCGGCTGATCTATTCGCCCGGTTATGGATATTCGACGACGCCACCGGCTGATGTCGCGCAAGTCGATCTTGGAGGTGTGCGGTAATGGCAGATCTCGAAGTCAAAAAGGTTGTGGTGGTCGAAGGTGCCGAGGACGTAGTCCTGACGAATTACGATCCGAATCTCGCAACGCGGCGTCCGCGAAAGGTATATTCCGGAATGTGGGGCGTGCCTGAGATCTCTGCCGTTTCGGCGGGCGCGATCATTCTCTTGCTCTCGATCCTCGTTTATGTTTTTGTCGTCGTACCGTCGAACCGCGAGGTTGCGAAGAATAAGAGCGAAGCCGACCGGCTCTCCGCCGAGCTGATCTCGGCGCAAACAAAATACGGTGAGATCACCGATACCAAAACGCAGGTCGCAAAGCTTTTGACGAGCGTTAGCGACTTTGAGACACGATTTTTACCGGCCGCGACGAACGGCCGCACGGCGTTGTATCAGCGTCTAAATGGTCTCATCGCCGCCTACGGCCTGACCAATACAACGGGCCCCGATTACCAGGCTCTCGAGACCGCCGATCAGGAAAACGGAAACAACCAGTCCGAGGGCGAACGTGGACGTGAGCGTTTTCGCAGCCTGTTTCCGGGCGTTTATGTGTCGATGACGGTCGAGGGTTCGTATCAGAATCTGCGGAGGTTTATCCGTGAGATCGAGACGGGGAATGAGTTTATCGTCGTCAGTGCCGTCGAACTGGCTCCGTCCGACACCGAAGAAAAGAAGAACGACCCGACCAAGCCGCCGCCGCAAACCGCAGGCGTGCAACCCGGAGTCGATCCAAACACATTTGCCGCTGGGGCGAATCCCGGCATGATCAACCAACCTCAAGCCGGCGACCCGATCAGGAAGCCGCAAGGGAAAACGCACGGCGAGATAGTCGCTCTGAGACTGGAGATGGCGGCGTATTTTAGACGAGCGAATTTTGTGCCGATGGCACCGCAGCAATAGATAGTAATGGCAGTACTTGCAGGTAAATCTACGACCGAACGAAACAAGCTGATCGCCGCGATCCTGCTCGGGATACTGGCGCTGTTTGCTTTGTATTTTGCGTTCGGCCGCAGCCTTCTTTCGAGCAGTGCGAGCACCGCGAGATCGACGCCTACACCAAAACCGACCGTAAAACCGACGACGAACGACCCGAATAAATTCAAGCTGCCTTCTGCAGACGAACAGGCACTCAATAATGTGTCGTTGATCAACTATTCTCCGGGCGGCAGCAACGCACCCGACGCGGGACGCAATATCTTTGCATTTTACGAACCGCCAGCACCGACGCCGTACAGCCCGACGCCGTTCCCGACACCGACGACGATGCCTCCGGCAACACCGGCTCCGACACCGCCCGTTATTATCACTTTTATCACGCCGCAGAGTCTTTATGCCGGCTCGCAAGGATTTCGGCTTGAGGTGAATGGCGAACGGTTCACGCCGGATATGCACATTTATTTCAATCAGGTCGAGTTTCCGACCACGTTTGTTAATGCGCAGAAGATGGTGACGGACATTCCGGCGAATCTGGTTACATCAGAAGGTTCGCGGCAGGTGATCATTCAGTCACCGGACGGCAAACTGTTTTCTAATCAGGTCATGCTCCAGGTCCAGGCCCCGCCGAGGCCGGGACTCAAGTATGTCGGAATGATGGGCCGCAAGCGTTACAATAATGACACCGCGTACTTTGTCGAAGGAAGCAAACCGCCGTTCGGAGCGAGACTGAACGACATCTATGGCGGGCGTTTTCGCCTGATAAATATTACGCCGCAGCAAGTTACATTTGAAGACACGAGCCTAGGATTCAAGCATTCGATCCAAATGGAGAAAGGCGCCGCAACCGGAACGGGTTCGAGTCCTGCGGCGGGACCGGGCTCACGCGGCAATCCCGGAATTCCCGGTATCGACCCCGGATTTCAGCCCTATAACCCGAACGCGATACCACAGGATATTCCCGGCATTCCGAATAATATCCCGCGTTATGTGCCGCCCAATCCGAATACAAACCGCCAACCGACTGACAAAAAGGACGTAGATGACGACGGCGACGACCCCAACTAAACTTTGCGAACGCGGCATGACTCTATTTGCGGTGCTCGCCGTGATGGCGATATTTGCTATCGCCCTGCTCGCTGTCGCTCCGACCGTTCAGATGGAGGTCCAACGCGAGAAGGAACTCGAAACTATCCGCCGCGGCGAAGAGATCGCCGAAGCCATCCGTCAATATGTAGAGTTTTACGGCGGTGCAAAGCTGCCAAATTCGATGGACGAGCTGATCGAAGGCCTCCCGAACGGAACGAAGAAGCGTCAAATTTTGCGAGCTTCGGCAGCGGTTGACCCGATGAGCGAGGACGGCAAGTGGCGTTTGATCAAGGCTGATGTAGCCTCGATCGGGCCTTTCGCAAAACGCGTTCAGGATTACAATAACGGCCTGCTGCCGTCGAATCCGAGCCAGACGTTTGACCGCTACGCACTCGTGATCGTAAATTCGCTAAACACCGGAAGCGAGACCGACACCACCGAACCGGACGAAAGTGAGATCGAGATCCTGACCGAAAACACGCCATTTATCGGCGTCGCCAGCCAAAGCAAAAGCAAATCCGTAATCGCCTACTACGGCATCCAAAACCACTCAAAATGGATATTCACCCCGCTCTTTCGCGGAGCCGGCACGAGCCGTGTAAATCCGGGGGCCCGTCAGCCGACTGTTAAAGGTAGTGGCGGCAGCATTATCAACGATCGATAGCCCCTGGAAGTTAAAAAGTGGGAATGTGAAAAAGCCGCGTGTATAAGGCCGACTTGTTACTTTTTCGCACTTACCTTTTTCTACATTGCGTAGTCAAAAACAATATTACAAAATGCCTTGATGCCGACGTCGAGGCGGCTGTCGTCGATCTGGAAATCGGGCGTGTGATGAGGAAACGCTGTCGTTGATCCTTTAGCCATGCCGCCGACCCAGAAATAGAAAGCCGGAGCTTTCTCGCGAAAGAAGGCGAAATCTTCGGCACCTGTCACCCAGGGTGCTTCGATGACATTGGTCTTGCCCGCTGCTTTTTCAATTGAAGGCAGCATCTTTTTAACGAGCTCGGGCGTGTTGTATGTGACTGGAGCTTTTGTCTCGATCGAAACCTCGGCCGTAGCTCCCATGCTCTCGGCGATCTTTGTCGCCGTCAAGCGAATCTTCTCGTGGACGTCCTTTTGCATATCTTCATCGAGCGTGCGAATGGTTCCCGCCATTGTCGCCTCTTCCGGAATAATGTTCTCACGAATTCCCGCAGACATTCTGCCAACAGTAATTACGACCGGAGCATTCGGCAGATTCGAACGGCGTGCGACGATCATCTGGAGTCCGGTGTAGATCTGGGTCGAGACCGCGATAGGATCGACGCCGAGCCACGGATATGCCCCGTGTGTCTGCTTACCTTTTACCTTGATCGAAAACCAATCGCTGGCCGCCATCGTCGCACCTGATTTGTATGCGACGCGACCGACCTCAAGGCCCGAACTGATGTGAATGCCAAATATCGCGTCGATCTTTGGGTTATCCATCACGCCTTCTTTGACCATCAGCGGAGCTCCGCCTTCTTCGCCTGCTGGCGGGCCTTCTTCGGCCGGCTGGAAGATGAATACGACGGTGCCTTTCAACTTGCTCTTCATTCCGACGAGAACTTCGGCGGCTCCCATGAGCATCGCAACGTGTGCATCGTGGCCACAGGCGTGCATTACGCCGACCTTCTGGCCGTTGTATTCGGCCGTCTCTTTCGAAGCATACGGCAACGAATTGCGTTCCGTAACGGGCAGACCGTCCATATCAGCACGCAAGCCGATCACAGGCCCGGGCTGCGAGCCTTTCAAGATGCCGACAACGCCGGTCTTCGCGACGCCGGTCCTGACCTCGAGGCCGAGCCTACGCAAATGCGTCTCAATGTACTTTGCGGTCTTGACCTCACGGTTGCCGAGTTCCGGATTCTGATGAATGTGACGACGCCACGCGATGACCTGCGGCATTATCTTATCGGTCGCGGCCGCGATATCGTCGGCGCTGCCGGCCGCGAACACGTTGTTGAGTGACAAAAATAGAACAAAGAAAACGGAAACCAGTTTTTTCATTAATCCTCCCGAACACTATAGATGGAAATGGTGACACGGAAATGCTACCGCAGTTGCCCATGAACATCAAAAAGCGGTGGTGGACGACCGAATCTGGAACGTTTTTTCTAAAGATGCGAAACTGAAAGGAAAGGAGCTACGAAGTAAAAATTAGCGGACAAGAAAGAAAATAAAGTCTAGTTTTCGTGTCTTTTTGTTCGATTCTCTGGTCACGAATTCTTATGGCTGAACACATACTCAAGCGCCAATTGACGCTTCACCTGCCGGTGGAACAGGTATTCGATTTCTTCGCCGACGCCGGCAATCTCGAACGCATAACGCCGCCCGAATTGAACTTTCACATTATCACGCCCCAACCGATCGATATCAAACAAGGTGCACTGATCGATTACACACTAAGAATGCGCGGGATTCCGGTAAAATGGCGAACCGAGATATCAACCTGGCAACCGCCTTTTGAATTTGTCGACCGGCAGCTCCGCGGACCCTACAAACAGTGGATACACCGCCACGCTTTCACCCAGATGGGACCCAACGAAACCTATATGGAGGATGAAGTAAAATACCGTTTGCCGTTCGAGCCCTTCGGCGACATGGCGCATTTTTTAGTCAGGCGCGAACTCGAATATATTTTTGATTATCGCCAGAAGGCTGTAAAAAAGATACTGCAGACTAAATGATTCGGCGGAATCACCTGGTAATGTTCTTTGCCGCCATAGCATTTTCGACCAAGGCCACA
Source organism: Acidobacteriota bacterium (assembly GCA_031362825.1). GTDB lineage: Bacteria > Acidobacteriota > Blastocatellia > Pyrinomonadales > Pyrinomonadaceae > OLB17. The sequence continues at coordinate 12,035 of JANLTF010000217.1, forward strand.
TTGATGCTTATTGATTTTTCAGCATCAGTGCCGGCCGCTTTCGATTCTCCGTACTTGCAAATAGCGTAGTGGTCGTCGAAGTCCGTCCACTTTTCCTGCATTACGAGCGTGTACGCAAGGCGGCATTCGGTCCCGAATATAGCCCGGTTGTCTTCTTTGTAGTGATGGCGCAGAACGGGCAGCGCTTCGCGAAGATACCTTTCGGCGATCTGATATTTGTTCTCATCGGTTGCAGGCGTGACGGCCTTAAGGTAGGCGTCGTGGAGCTCAGGTGCGTTCGGCGACATTAGTCTCGACGCGTAGGCCTCGATGATATAAGGAAAATTGAGATTGTTGGGGTTTGTGCCTCGCATCATATTAAGCGAGCGGTTGAGCAAAACCGCCCTTTCGGCGTCATTCTTTTCGAGTAGGGTATAGGCATAAAAGAGGTCTTTAGCGACGAGCTCGTGCCAGTCACCGTAATACTGAACCCGTAGCTCGAGGGCCCGCAAGAGATGAAACTCCTGTTTTTGCCTCAACAGATCGGCAAGCTGCGTGTCCACGCGGCTCGGGCGCGCCCATCCAAGCGCCTCGCCAAATTTATGGTGCAGTTCGGCGGCAACATCTGGCTCGTCCGCAAACTCGACGTCGATCTTGTCGCTCATATCGAGTAGGGCATCCACGACGCGGGCATCACCGCCCAATTTTGCTCCTTCGCCGTACCACGCGTCGTTCGCGTAGGAGATCAGGTTCGCCATGAATTTACTGATCTTTTCCGATTTCGCTTGTTCGGATCTGGCATGTTCCGATTCGGTCTCGGCCGCATTGCGTGCCTCCGTGGCAATATTGGCCTGCGCCCGCGCAACATTTGCCTGCCAGAATGCGATCACCGATCCAATCATAATGCTTACTAATATCAGCGATCCGGCGATAGCCACCGCCCGATTGCGGTCATAGAATTTTTTGAACCGATACGACAGTGTGGCCGGACGAGCGGAAACGGGTTCACCATCGAGAAAGCGCCAGATATCTTCGGCAAACTGCTCGACGGTGCGATATCGCTGGTTTGGATCCTTGTTGAGCGATTTCAAGAGAATATTGTCAATGTCACCCTTCAGGCTTGCCGAAGACAACGACGTATTCGATTCCGGTGCGGCTGCCTGACTCGGTAATTGTGGCTCTGAATCAGTGATCTCTCTGAGCAATTCCCCATTTACCTTGTTTTTTATGTTGTACGGATACGTGCCGGTGAGCAGTTTAAACAAAATTACGCCGAGGCTGTAAATATCAGTAGCGGTGCTAATCGGTGAGCCGTTTATCTGTTCCGGACTCGCATATTCGGGAGTCATCGCTCCAGAGAGTGTCAGGTTTGACGACTCTACGCCGGTTTCGTCAAGCAACCTTGAGATACCAAAGTCCAGTAGTTTTGGGTTTCCCTTTGACGTAACTATTATGTTTGAGGGTTTAAGGTCACGGTGGACGATTAGGTTTTGGTGGGCAAAGGCAACGGCATCACACGCTTTATTAAATACCTTTAAACGCTCCACGAGCCCGAGATCGTTCTCACGGCAGTATTTGTCGATCGGCAAACCATCGACATATTCCATCACGATATACGGAATACCTTCTATGGTCGTGCCCGTGTCGAGAATCGCCGCGACGTTAGGGTGCACCAGTTTTGACTGTATCTCGATCTCGCGGTCGAACGCCTCGCGTATCCTGCCTGCATTGAATTCGCGTTTTAATAGCTTGATCGCGACCTTTTGGTCAAATTTACCGTCGCGGCGTTCCGCCAGATACACAGCACCCATGCCACCGATGCCAAGTTCAGAAATGATTGTGAAGGCTCCGATCTTCTGGCCGGTGAGCGGCGAAATGGGTTCAGCGGCACTAGCAAACAGCTCTTTCGAAAGGGCGATCGCGCCGTCTTGCAACAGATCCCCTGCTTCGTCCTCCAGGGCAAGCAGCGATTCTACCTCATCACGCACTTCACGAGTGATCTGCTGCTTACCGAGATAGGAGGCCCGGACATCGCGGTCGAGGGCCAAGAGATCAAACAGGAGTGCTTTGACCTCTTTCCACCTATTGTCATGTATTGATTCGATTAGCATCGCTCTCTTTATTGAAAAGCGTAAGAGTCAGAAAAATCGTGACATTTTTTTTCAGCTACTTGCGTTTCAG
>JANLTF010000245.1:0-6889 GCA_031362825.1 Acidobacteriota bacterium
GTGTAAACCTGATCCGAGAGATCGTTCGAAACGCCCGGTGCGATCGCAACCAATTGGACCCAGTTTCTGTTATTCAGCGACAGCTCTCGAACCTGATCGCCATTGATCGTCGTACCGGCCGTCGGAGTAGCGAGTTCAACCGCCACTTGGTCGGCGGTAACGGTTACCGTTTCATCGATCCGGCCGGCCGCAAGTGTTACCTCAACCTGCCGACGCTGGCCAACGTCGACTTTGATGCCATTGTTGACAGATTTCTTAAAGCTTGGAGCTTCCACAGTCACCGAGTAAAGACTCGTTGCTAAATTCGGAGCAGAAAACCCACCGTCGTCGCCGGTCATTAAGGTCCTCACGACCTGATTTCCTTTTGACGTATCGGAGAGCGTCACCGTAGCTCCCGCCACGGCGGCGCCGTTCGCGTCCTTGACAGTTCCGACGATCGAACCTGTCACTTCCTGGGCCACAGCCAAACCGGCGATGCTCAACGTCAACGCAAATGCCGCCAATATCGAACACAATGTTTTCCTATTCATATTCTTCCATCCCTTGTCGAAGTTTTTGATCAAGCTAATAATAACCATAAGGATTATTTACGTTAATGGAGATTTATTCAAATTTTCGTTATCGCACGAAACACAAGAAATATGCGAATTTCGTTAAAATCCTTATAACTAAACGAGTTGTTACGAAAATATGAACGTTGGAACTTTTATAACCCTAAACCACTCATTTGTAAAGCAAATATGATGCCCGACGAGTGTTAAATTCTTCTTTTTTTGGTCTTACCAATTTGTCAATATTTTCAGGGCTCTCACCACGTTTTACGGCGTCGAGAATTTCCTGATTTACGAGCAATCGGGCGTACCTTTCGACCTGCCAATCGGTCGCATAGATCTTGCGCAAAGCCGTCGCGATCTCGATGCCTGTCCGCACCGAATCGAACGTATCTCGGTTCGTGATGATGATATTGATGCCGCTGCACTCTTCGTCCTTAAATACGGAAGCATTCGGCTTGAACCTGATCGGCACGAATCGAACGCCTTTCAGATTTCGTTCGTTGAGATATTTCGCCAGATTCCGCCCGTTGATCCACGGAGCCCCGACGACCTCGAATGGCGTGTCGGTTCCGCGTCCGACGCTTACATTAGTTGTTTCCAACAATCCTATTCCCGGATAAAGTGTCGCCTCGGTCAGCGAACGCATATTCGGGCTCGGGTTTACCCACGTCTGTCCCGTCTCATCAAACCACATCGACCGCGACCAACCGTCCATCTTGATCACGCGAACATCGGCGCCGATCTTCCTCTCGGCGTTCATCATCATGCCCAGTTCGCCGATGGTCAGACCATAACGAACCGGCGTCGTGTGTGCCGCGATGAATGAGAGTTTGTCTTCGTTAGCAAGAATTCCGTCGATCTCGTTACCGTTGATAGGATTCGGACGGTCGAGAATGAAAACCGGCTTCCCTGCCTTCGCCGCCTCCTCCATCACATTCTTGAGCGTTGCCGTGTAGGTGTAGAACCTCGCACCGATATCCTGAATGTCATAGACAAAAGCATCGATCGTAGCCGTCTGCTCCGGCTTTGGCCGCCGCATTCCGTCTTTGTAGAGCGAATAAACAGGCAGTCCGGTTTTTTCGTCTTTGCTGTCGTCGATCTTCTCGGTATCTAGCTCGCCGCGAATACCATGCTCCGGCGAGAACAACGCTATGAGATTTACATTCGGAGCTTCCTTCAGAATGTCGATCGTCTGTTTGCCCGCTAGGTTCCGGCCAGTGTGATTGGTCACAAGTCCCAGCTTAAGGCCTGCGAGCTGTTTGAATTTGTCGCGTTCGAGAATGTCGATGCCGTTGAGAACCGTAGCATTTTGAATTCCGGCTGATAGCTGTGAGCTGGTAGCTGGCAGCTGTTTTTTACGCTCTTCGGCTGCCACATGCTCCTTAAACTTTGGTATCTGGCTCGCAATTCCTGAGTTATAGGTGCTCTCGGCCAGCCGGTACATTTCAACCGGCGTGTCTTCAACTGCCGATGCGACAACCGTCGCGACCTTTGCACGCAGCGGCCCGACATCGCCTTTGCCGTCCGGGTGAACGCGGTTCGACAGGAACACGACAAACGTCCCCGAAACCCTGTCGATCCAAACGCCCGTCCCCGTAAAACCCGTATGCCCAAACGAACCAAGCGGAAAAAGCTCGCCGCGATTCTGCGAGAACGAAGTGTTAATATCCCACCCGAGCCCGCGTGCATCGCCCGATTCAGAAACGACTATCGGTGCGGTCATCTTCGCCACCGTCTGCGCCGACATCACCCGCTTCCCGTCCAGCGTCCCGCCGTTCAGAAGCATTTGGCAGTATCGTGCGAGATCGTCCGCCGTCGAGAAAAGTCCGGCATGACCGGCAACGCCGTCCATCCGGTATGATGTCGGATCATGAACCTTACCTCGAAGGATTTCGCTACCGGCTTTTTCATCACCTTCGAATTTCGAGCCGAGATAATTATTCTGTCCTTTTATGTCTTCCGTCGGTGCAAGCCGAGTTCGGTCAGGCGAATAACGATTGAGCTTTCCAAAAAAAACATAGGTCCCGGAAAACATCCAGTTCGCCCAATCAGGCATCTGGGTCGAGTCAGAAAAAGGAAAGAAAAAGCCTGAATCAGGCATTTTTAACTGCTCCGAGATTTGATTGGAGAAGAACCGTTCGGAACCAGTTCCACGGATACACTGCACAATTTCCCCCAGCACAATAAACCCAATATCCGAATAAACAAACTTCGTCCCCGGCGGCGTTCTTAATTTTTCTTTTTTCAACGTAGCGAGCATTCCGTCGCGACCGGTCCATTTTTCTTTGAGGTCGAAGTCGGGAGCATAGCCTGAGGTGTGCGTGAGCAGTTGTTGGATGGTGACCTTTTTGGCATTCGCGTCATCGATGTCGGGAATGTACATTCCGATCGTGTCATTCAAACGCAGCTTGCCCTGCTCGACCAGTATCATTATCGAGGTCGCCGTCGCGATCGGCTTGGTCAGCGACGCCAGATCAAAGATCGTATCGACCGTCATCTTCTCAACCGTCGGCACCAGCGAACGACTGCCAAACGCTTTGCGAAAAACGATCTTCCCCTTATGCCCAACCAGCACAACCGCCCCCGGCAACTTCTTCGCCGCAATATCTGCCTCAACCAAAGCGTCTATCTGATTAAGCTTCGCCGCATTCATCCCAACCGTCTGCGGCAACGCAACTTGAAGCCCTTGACCGGAGATTTTCACCGCGGAGACGCAGAGGCACAGAGAAAGCCAAAAGATACCCAGAAAACCCATCTGCCAATATGGTCTGCTCCACCTAGTAAAAATTCGACTTATCATTTGTATTTCTTATCTCTTCTCTCTGCGTCTCCGCGTCTCTGCGGTTCAATTACTTCCGAGCCTTCAATAGCTTTTCCCTCGCGACAAAGCTCTCCTTACACAACCCGACGAATTCCTTCGCGATCGGCGAAAAATAGCCGCCTCTGAGTCTTGCGAGGCCGAGTTCCCAATTGATCTCGGCACCCTCGATGAGCCATGAGACGAGGCGGCCTTCGCGGATCTCGTCGGCGATTGTTTTTGCACCGGCGATGCCGACGCCGAGGTTGTTTTCGACCATTTGGTTGATCGCTTCCTGGCGTGACAGTTCCATCACGATGTTCGGCCGAACGTTCGCCGCGTGAAAAAAATCATCGATCATCCGACGCGTATTCCCGCCGCGTTCGCCGAGGATGAGTTTTTCACCGGCCAGCGTCGCTGCGCTAATATATCGCTCGTTCGCCAGCGGATGTTTCGGATGCGCGACCGCGACGATCTCGTCGCTAAATAGCAGATCGGTCTGAATATTCGGTGCATCGACGGGAAACGACACAAACGCAATATCGATCTCGCCGTGCTGTATCTTCTCGATCAGTGCCGTACTGGTTCCCGAAGTCACACCCAATTCCGAATTCGGAAACTTCGCCCTGATGCCCTGCAATATCTGCGGCAACTGCTGCGTCGCAAACAAAGCAGACGCCGAACCGATACGCAACCGCCCATGTTCGACGCCGCCAAGCTCAGCGATCTCCGATAATGCCGAATCGTGCTCACGCAGTATCCGCCGTGCCCGTCCAATCAGGTATTCGCCCGCCTCGGTCACGATCACGCGGCGTGGCGTGCGAACAAATAGCGGCAGGCCGACCTCGTCCTCGAGCTGTTTGATCTGCATGGATATCGCCGCCTGCGTCACGTTCACACGCCTCGCACCGGCAGTAAAGGTCTTCGCTTCGGCGATCGCCAAAAACGCTTTGAGCTGTCTGATTTCCATAAACTTAAAACAAGAGAAACCGTTCCGATTAGAATATCTTATTGACTACATAAAATCCGTTAAATTTGATTATATGTCAAGTTTATCAAAGAATGGAATTGAAATATTTTCTCGCGAATTTCAGCAGTGATGCCAAAAACCGCCGTAAATCAAAGCCGTAAACCCAGATCATACCAACTGTTTCTCGGCGTGGACGGCGGCGGAACGAAGACCAACGTCGCCCTGATGAACGAATCCGGCGAGGTCGTCGCCGAAGCAAAAGGCGGCCCGTCAAACCCTCTGCGAGTCGGTGTCGAACCCGCCGTTGCTAATATTTTCAAAGCTTTCAGTCAGGCCTGCGATGCCGCCGGATTTTCACGCACCGACATCGTCGCCGCAACACTCGGCCTAGCCGGGGTTCGCCGAAACGATATCCGCGAACGAGTCCGTGAGAGTTTCATCGCCCGCTCGGGCGTGCGCAAAACGCACGTCACGACCGACGCCGATATCGCCCTTTACGGCACGACATTCGGCAAAGCCGGACTCGTCGTCATCGCCGGAACAGGCTCGATCTGCCTAGGCATCAACGACAAAGGCGAACGCGCAGTCGCCGGCGGCTGGGGCCCGCTCGCTGGTGACGAAGGCGGCGGCCGAGGCATCGCCGAACAGGCCCTGCACCGCGTCGCCAAAGCATCAGACGGCCGCGGCGGACCAACAAAGCTAACCGAAAGCGCCGAGGAATATTTCCGTGCCTCCACCACCGACAACCTGCTCGGCGCCATCTACGCCCCGCAGATCGACAATAGTCGCATCGCCGGTTTCGCAAAAAACGTAGTCGAAACCGCCAAAGAAGGTGATAAAATTGCCCTCGAACTGATAGAGATCGCCGGCAACGAACTAGGCTCCGCCGCAACCGCCGTGATAACAAATCTCGGCCTCCAGCGGACCAAATTCCCCGTCGGCTGCGTCGGCAGCGTTTTCAAAGCCGGCGAAATGTTAACAAAACCGATGCTGTCCGCGATCCACGCCGTGGCATCAAAAGCATATTTGGTAACCCCAGAAATGCCGCCATCCCAAGCCGCCGCATTAATGGCGATGAAAGGAAATGGGCACCTTAGAAATTGAACCGCAGAGACGCAAAGTCGCAGAGAAGATCAATATCTTTCTCTCTTTCTCGGCGTCTCAGCGTCTCTGCGGTTAAAGAATATGCTACCGATTACCGAACAAGAAAACCCAAAAACCACCGCGATCGACTCTGTGTCGACGCTCGAAGCGGTGCGTCTGATCAATGACGAGGACAAGTTGGTTGGGTTGGCGGTTGAAAAAGTGTTGCCGAAGATCGCGGCAACAATAGACAAAGTCGTCGAGCGTCTCCAAAACGGCGGCCGTCTGTTTTATGTGGGCACGGGAACAAGCGGTCGGCTTGGCGTTTTAGACGCGTCCGAGATCCCGCCGACGTTTGGCGTTTCGTACGATCTCGTCCAGGGCGTGATCGCCGGCGGCTACGACGCACTCTACAAGGCCACCGAATCAAGCGAAGACAACCGCGAAGCCGGAGCCGAAGACCTAAAAGTACGGGACGTGACAAGCAAAGACGCCGTCATCGGCCTTGCCGCCTCGGGCCGCACGCCGTACACTATCGGTGCTCTAGAATTCGCAAGAACCTTAGGGTGTTTTACGGCATGCGTTACGTGCGTCCCCGATTCCGCGATAACCAGATCGGTTGACGTCTCGATCGTCCCCGTCGTCGGCCCGGAAGCGATCACCGGCTCGACGCGCATGAAATCCGGCACCGCTCAAAAAATGGTGCTCAACATGATCTCGACCGTCGCGATGATCCGCCTCGGCTACGTCAGCGGCAACCGAATGACCAACGTCCGGGCCGGAAACGAAAAACTGAAAGATCGTGCCGTGCGTATTTTGATGACGGAAACCGGTATCGACGATAGAAATAAGGCCGCCGCGCTATTGGCTGAAACGAACTTCTCGGTCCGCGACGCAGTGAATATCTGGAGGCGGCGATGAATGGAACACGATTCAGCCGCACGTTTTTGTTGGTGATGCTTTCGATGGTCTTCTCGACCTCGTGCGGTTATCTTTTTGGCCCGGGAGATTGCGGATACGAGGCGAGATTGAGAAAAACCGACGGTGCGGATAACGTCGAGATCCGCATCCATCGAGTAACCGCCGAAACGGTTGGCAGCGTCACGAGTTGCGGCTATTCGTATATACACACGCGTGCAAAAGTAGAGATCGGCGGAACATCTCTTCCCGAGCGCATCGGCCCTAACCGAATGACCGAGACCTACGTCAACCGAAACGATCAAGACGGCGTCGACTACTATTACGAAGCACCGGCAAGCTTCGATCCGCAAAAGGAAATTATTCGGATCGAAAACGAGGATGGCTACAAATACACATCGCGCACGGAATCAATAAAGGAGTGGTCAGGGACCTCGATGTCGGTAGCCTTGAAGCGATAGTTAAATGCAAAAACACGACCTTTGGCAATGAACAAAATTTGCCTTAGAAAAAGCCATAACATTATCAAGAGACTTGGGGTAATATGTAGAAATGAATGCAACCGTC
>JANLTF010000246.1:0-2326 GCA_031362825.1 Acidobacteriota bacterium
GAAACACCTGCACGCAAGCATCGTTTATTCGATGGAAAACCGCGAGGACGCACTCGCCTACGCGATGCAGTTCGCCCGCGATATGCAGCCCGAACTCGCCGACCGCTTCGTCGCAATGTGGGTCAACGACCTCACGCTCGACTACGGTGATCGCGGCCGCGAAGCCGTCAAACGCCTAATGGCCGAAGGCCACAAACGCGGCATCATCCCGCACAAGGTCAAGATCGATTTTGTAGATTGATTGCGGAAGAAAGAGGTTCGGGAAATGAGGCTGTCTGAAAGGGCAGCCCTTCTTCGTTGTTTAGAGCTTCCGGTTGCTTCTACGGGTGACCTTTATGTGCTTTCGATCCCAGCGGGATCGTACGTTTATAGCAATAAATTCGCAGAATATCGGTGCGACCCCAGCCGGGGTCGAACGTTTCCCCTTGATCGCCGGTTCTATAAACATACGACGCCTCCGGCGTCATCCACCCTCCAACTTCAGACGACCACTTGTGTTCGGGCCAAAAGGTCTTTGCCACGTTGACCGTTTTGCGATAGACTGTTCCGCGAAAGCATAATAAAAATCAGCAGAAATGGAGGCCTTTATGTTTAGGGTTTACGTCATTGTCTTTGTTTTGGTATTGAGCACGTCGGCTTTTGCCGCGACCTACACCGTCACTAAAACCGCGGACACGTCCGACGGCCTTTGCGATGCGGATTGCAGTCTGCGCGAGGCCGTCGTTGCCGCGAATGGCACCGTCGATAACGATACCATAGCGTTTTCGCCTCTGTTCAACACTCCGCAAACCATTACGCTCGGCGGCACCGAGATCGTATTGGCAAACAACGGGACGCTGACCATTAACGGCCCAGGAGCCGACAAATTGACCATCAGCGGAAACAATGCGAGCCGCATCTTTGCCAGCGGGGCAAATGTCGTGGTCAATATCAATAATTTGAGGGTTACCGGCGGCAACGGCGTCGGCGCCACCAATACCGGACGCGGCGGTGCGATCTACAACGTCGGCGGGACTATGATCGTGTCGAATTCGATCATCACGGGAAATTCGGCGACGAACGGCGGCGGATTTAACAATGCTGCTTCGGTAGGGCCGGCAGTGAACGGCGATTTGACGATCATCAATTGTTCCGTGACAAACAATACTTCAACGTCGTCGGGCGGCGCGATGCAAAATTTCTCGACCAGCTTTCTGACTGTGATCAACTCGACCATTTCGGGCAACACGTCTAATCTAGCCGGCCTTGCCGGTGGAGGTATTCAGGCCAACGGTACGGTTTCCATTAGCAATTCAACGATCTCGGGCAACAACGCCCCGGCGGGAACGGGAGGTGGCGGTATTATTTACAATGGTGTCGGGTTGACGATGAACAACGTGACGATCTCAGGCAACACGTCCGCTAACGGTGCGGGCGGGCTTCACAAATCGACCGCAACGCTTAACGCAAATGTCCGCAACTCGATCGTCGCGGGAAACACCGGTGCTGCGGCAAATCCTGATGCTCTTGGCGCTTTCAATTCGCAGGGCAACAATATTGTCGGCAACGTCGGAACATCGACAGGCTGGGTGGCGTCCGATCTTCAGAATGTAAATCCGCTGCTCGGCCCGCTCGGCTTTTACGGCGGCGTCGGCCTGACATACCCTTTGCTGAGCTCTTCTCCGGCACTAAATGCAGGGCAGAACTGCGTCACCGATCTCACGTGTGCCGTCGGTAATCCGCCGGTTGCGATCGCGACGGATCAACGCGGAGCCGCACGGCCGTTTGCCGCGACGGTCGACATCGGTGCTTTCGAGAGCTCGACGGCTTATGTCGCGATCTTGCCCGATGCGGCGGCCAATCAGCCGTACAATCAGATCCTTACGAGTGCGGTCGGGGCGTTTACTTATTCACAGTCTGGCGGCACTTTGCCGGGCGGCGTGACGGTCAATACGGGTGCGACCGCGGCCACCATCGGCGGAACTCCGATGCCGACGGGAACATTCAATTTTGGCGTCAACCTGACCAACGGCACAAACTCCGCACTCATAAATTATCGCCTTACAGTAACCGGAGCCGCAGCACCGGCAACCCTAAGCGGCCGTGTTTTCCGCTCGAATGGAACCGCGATCAGCAAGGTCATCGTAACGCTGACCGAGCCCGGCGGCGGAACCCGGCGGACGCTGACTGGTTCTCTCGGATATTTCGGGTTTGACAACCTTACCGTCGGCCAGACCTATCAGGTTACCGTCAATAGCAAGGCATATACCTTTATGCCCGGCACCCAGCCCGTAGTCGCGGCTAACGGCGTAAACGAACTAAACTTCACCGCCCAGCCATAAAGTTA
>JANLTF010000260.1:0-3721 GCA_031362825.1 Acidobacteriota bacterium
GTGGGCGGATGACATCGACGGCTCAGTCGGAATCGCCGATCGAGGGCGTGAAAGGGCTGGTTTTCTTTTCGTTTCCGCTTCACCCCGCCGGTGAACCGGCAACCAAGAGGGCCGAGCATCTTGCCAATATTGATGTTCCTATACTCTTTTTGAGCGGGACACGCGATGCTTTGGGCGAACTTGATCTGCTAGAGCCTGCTGTAAAAAGCCTTGGCAAGAATGCCACGCTTCACCTTATCGACACGGCCGATCACAGTTTCAAGATCCTCAAGCGAACGCGCCAGAGCAGCGAGGATGTTTTTGCCGAAATGTCTCGAGTTTTGCGTGAATGGACGGGCAGAATTGGGTTATAGTATTCGGCATGAAGTTCATGCTGGCCATATTCGCTATTTTTGTTTTTTCGATCTTAGCCGTTGCTCAGAAACCAACTCCGACGCAAGCACCGCAGCCTTTTCTGATGGCGGTAGAGGATGCTTTTTATATCAATGGTCAACGTTTGGTCGCGACGGGCAGGGTCGAACGCGGGTCGATCAAAACGGGCGAAACTGTCGAGATGGTTGGATCCAACCCCACCAAAACCATTACTGTGTCGGTAACGGCATTTAAGCAGATGCTAACCGAAGCAAAAGCCGGCGATAATGTTGGCCTTTTACTCAAAGGCTAAAGCGTGGCGATATAGCCCGCGGACAAATCTTGGCAAAGCCGGGCAGTATAAAAGCCGCGACAAAGTTCGAGGCTTCGCTCGAAGTGTTTGCTTCTACAGCGGGTGGTCGAAATCTGCCAATAAAGGATGGCCACCGAGGCCTGTTTTACTTTCGGCTTGCAAGTGTAAGCGGCACGGTCACATTGCCGAAAGGCAAAACGGCGCTCGATCCTGGCTCGCCCGCAATGATCGTGACCATTACGTCTGAGCAGCCAGTCGCGGTCGAGAACGGGTTGGTCTTTGCCCTTCGCGAAGGCAGCCGTACTGTCGGTTCAGGCAAGATCACAAAGGTCATCGAGTAAAATGTGCAGAAACATCAAAACACTTTTCAATTTCGACCCGCCCGCGACGACGGATGAGGTAAATGCGTCGGCGCTGCAGTTCGTACGCAAGCTGTCGGGCATGAACAAGCCTTCAAAGCAGAATGAAGAGGCGTTCATGCTCGCGTTCGAACGCGTTGCTGCGGCCGCGCAAGAAATGCTGAACGCTCTGGAAACCCATTCGCCGCCGCACGACCGCGAGATCGAAGCGGCGAAGGCAAAAGAACGTTCGGCTGTGAGATTTGGAAGAAATTAACCGCAGATCAACGCGGATAAACAGATAGGAATAGAAAGATCGATCTGTGATAATCTGTCGCCAATTTATGGATAAAGAATTGATCCTTGATCATATCGCTCGTGGACGCACGGATCTTGTGTTCGAACTTCTGCAATTGACGGATTGGCAAAGCGTGATGCAAGAAGGTGACGTCAAACCGCTCCAGTGGTTCGTCTATTACAACGACACGACAGCACTAAAAGCCGTGCTTTCGGCAGGCGGCGGCCTAAGCAGCATCGATCTCGATCAGGAACTCGGCCACGCGTCGTTCTTTGGACATTGGAAGGTTGTTGATTTTCTCATCTCGCATGGTGCAAATGTGAGTTACGCGCTGCCCGACACCGGCGAGACGGCATTGCACAGTGCGCTCTGCAAAGCGGGACGGCCGTATTATCTATACGTTCTAAAGCTGCTAGTTGAGAATGGTGCCGACCTAAATGCCCGCACCATTCCTGGCAAAGCGACCGGCGGATTTATGCGTGATGTCAGGACCAAGGGCGAAACGCCGCTGCATCGTGCCGCTGCTTACGGTGACGAAGCGATGATCTCGTATCTGATCGAACACGGAGCCGACCGAGAAGCTCGCGATGCAAACGGCGATTCGCCTCTTACGTGGGCAAGCGAACACCTGCGGCCCGGATCGATACTAAAACTCCTCGCCTTTCCGCCGCACTTCGTCAGCGATGCCGGAGCCACTCAGATCACCAGTGATCACGGCTGCGGGTGGGGAACCGAAATGGAGCGAAAGTTTTTGGGTGACTACTTACCGGAAGCCGATCCGTCTGAGGTAGCGTAAATCGTATATGTCGGACCAAACCATTAAGAACCGTATCTACACTATCGACCTTTTACGGGGCATTGTGATGATGATCATGCTGCTCGACCACACCCGCGATTTTGTTCATCAGGCCGCGCTGCTTTCCGACCCGACCGATCCGGCGACTACAACTATTCCGCTTTTCTTTACGCGATGGATCACCCACTTTTGCGCTCAAACGTTTGTTTTTCTTTCCGGCGTAAGCATCTACCTACAGAAGATGAGCGGAAAGACAAATCGCGAGTTGTCACGCTTTCTTTTTGCGCGTGGCCTCTGGTTGATCGTCCTCGAGTTCACGGTCATCCGCTTTCTGATAATGTTCAATCTCGATTACGCGTCCGCCTTTGGCATGGCCCAGGTAATATGGGCGATCGGCGTTTCGATGGTCGTGATGGCAGCGTTGATCCACTTACCATTAAGGATCGTTGGGATCCTTGGCCTCGCGATGATACTGTTCCACAATCTGCTCGATGTTTATCAGCCGCCGACGACGATCGCCTTCGGCGGCTCGCCCGACTTTCTTCAGGCCGTCTGGCTGATACTTCATCAACAAAGCGTCATTCCGGTCGGCGGTGGGTCGAGCGTCTTCATCGCCTATCCGCTGATCCCGTGGGTTGGAGTAATGGCCGTCGGTTACGCAGTCGGATCCGTCTATACCTGGGAATCGGAGCGCCGTCGCAGGTGGCTCCTCGCTGTCGGCATTGTCGCAACGATACTCTTTGCCGGCATTCGACTTACCAATTACTACGGCGATCCGAGCAAGTGGGCAACTGAGGCCGCGTTTGTCAAAAACGTGCAAAATCAGGTCGACGCCGGCGATTTGGGACCGGACGCCAGCGTCCCGACCCCGGTGATGTCGGAGCCGGCGTTCACGATCGTCTCGTTTTTCAACACGACAAAGTATCCGCCGTCATTACTTTACGTGCTGATGACGCTTGGCCCGGCGTTGATCGTTCTCGGTCTGACCGACAAGATAAGCGGCGAGATTTTTTGGCAGAAGATCGCCATCGTGTTTGGACGCGTTCCGCTTTTTTTCTACATACTTCAGTGGCTCTCGGCGCACCTTTTCGGCGTCGGCCTGAGTCTGCTCGCCGGTAAGGACATCTCATACTTTTTCGCCGCACCTGGGCCCGGAACGCCGCCGCCGCCCGACGCCGGATTTTCGCTGCCGGTGGTTTATTTTGCTTGGATCGCAGGACTCGTGATCATATTTCCGCTTTGCCTTTGGTACGGAAACTACAAGCGGCGCAACAAACATTGGCTGCTCAGCTATCTATAGGAAGACAATTGAAATGAACACAGAACGAAAGGTCGTCCATACACGTCACGTACTCGCCGTCAAGGACCTACCGGTCGCTGCCGAATATTTTAAGTCGAAGCTCGGCTTTGATCTCGATTTCACCGCTCCGGGCTGGGAGTTTCTCTCGTTCGGCGACTTCAAAGTAATGCTCGGCGAATGCTCCGACGAAATGACCGCCGAAGCGACCGGGAACCACTCGTGGTTTGCTCATTGTCTCGTGGAAAACGTAGACGAGATCTATGCCGAATTCAATGATCGCGGTGCCGTGATCCTCGCCAGGATCAGTAACAAACCGTGGGGAATC
>JANLTF010000278.1:0-2366 GCA_031362825.1 Acidobacteriota bacterium
CGTAAAAAGCCCTGGATATCGACGGTCTGGTAGGTTATGCGATCCCGAACGGGACTGAAGTGGAATGCCGGTAAACCTCGGCAATTCATATAATACGTTAAACTTTGTTATTTGCCAACAAAAATCTTTTCTATTTTAAAAATAAAACGGGCATGGCAGAAAAATTCTGCCATGCCCGTAGTCGTGACCTCTACTAGAGCTAAGAAACTCTCATAGAATTATGTTCTAGTGCATCGAAGACGTATTGTCGCCTGCGATCAACGGGCTGCTGCTGCTGAATGTCGAGTCGCTCACTAGCAAGCCGTCGCTCACCAACAAACCGTCACTCACGAGCAGACCATCGCTCACCAGCAATCCATCACTTACCAAAAGTCCGGCACCGAACATTTGGCTATAATCGACGAACGGCACGCCGTCACTTACGAGAAGGCCATCGCTGACGAGCAATCCGTCGCTGACCAGTAACCCGTCACTCACGAGCAGTCCGTCGCTGACGAGCAGGCCGTCGCTGACCAGCAGACCGTCGCTCAAAAGCAATCCGAGGCCGTAGACCTTCTGATAGTCGGAGATGAGCTTAGTTCCCGAAACGTAACCGCGGTCAACCATCATGCCCTTCGACCACAGGAAAGTATGTGCTGCGATCGTCGACTGATGCGTTGGCAGGGTCGTTGTCGTAAGCATCGGCGTTCCGAGCGGTGTAGTGGCGGTTAGGTCCTGACGCACAAGCTTTGCGAGCCTCACGGCTCCTTCGACATTCACTTGGCCGGCACCCTGTTCGAGATGATTGAATCCCGCTAACGGCTGGGCCGTGTACATCAGGATCATCTTGACCATGTTAGGTGTCAGCTTCGGATTTGCCTGAAGCAGGAGAGCGGCCGTACCGGCAACGATCGGCGTTGCCATCGACGTACCCGAAAGGTACATCATTGTGACCTCGTCGTTAGTTGAGCTAGTCGGATAAACACCAAGCGTAGGGTTGTTCCCGAGCAAAATGCTGTCGCGTCCGGTTGCGGAAACGATCCTGTTTCCCGGTGCAACGATCTCAGGCTTGATGACATGGTCATACCGTTTGATGCCCTGTGCGTCGGTATAAAACGAACGTGTGGGACCACGCGAACTGAATGAAGCGATACCGTCGTCGCCGCGTGCATCCGTACCAAAAGTATTGGTCGCACCGACTGTGATGACCGACGGATCGTTGCCAGGGCTGTGGATCGCACCGTATTGTTTCTGGCCGGCGGAATTTTTGCCATTGTTCCCGGCGGCGGCTACTACGACAATACCGGCATCGACGAGTTTACGGGCCGCACGGCAGAGCGGATCGTTGCGCCATGTCTCTACGGCAGGCGTTCCGAGGCTCATGTTGACGACCTTTATGTTGTTGGCCGCCCGATTGGTCAAGATCCAGTCGAGTCCCTGCAAAAGCCCGGCGGAGGTTCCGGTTCCGGTATTACCGAGTACGCGAACGTTAATTATCTTTGCATTTGGGGCCATGCTGCGGTACTGAGTTAGCTCACCGCTTTGTCCCCTGCCGCCTGCGATCAGGCCGGCAACGTGTGACCCATGTCCAAATGGATCGCGAGCCGTCGAGGAACTGCCACCTCCGCCGTTACTGCCGCTGGACGTAAAATCGACATGCTTTACGACGCGGTCGCCGCCAGTTAGGCTTACGTTATCGTAGAACGAGCGATGTCCTTCGTAAACGCCGGAGTCAACGACCGCGATGCCGATGCCTGTGCCATCTAGCTGGTAGCTGGTATTGACCGGAACTCCGAGAGCATTCAAAACGGTTTGCGTCTGATTACGAACGAGTGAGACTCCGGTAGTTTCCTCGACATGGCCGAGAAGCTGTACCTGTTTGTCCAGCGAAAGGTGTTTGGCACTCTGAACCGCGGCAACTTCTTCGGCTACACGAACGGGCAGTTCGATAACCAGCATGTTGAGCGATTGCATACGGTCGGCGATGAGAACGCCGTGGCGGTTGAGTACTGCTTGCAGCTGCGGATTGTCTATATCATCCGACTGTAGAATAACCTTAACGGTCCTATCCTGGTCGGCGCCGGCTACTAATTCCCTCAGATCTGGTGAAAGTTTGTCGCCTACGAACCCGTCATCGGACGAATCAATGGCATCTACTCTCTCAAACTTTGTGCGAAGCTTGGCGTCCGCAGTCGTCGCGATATATTCGGACTCGGACGAAGCGGTCAAAACTCGGAGCTTCCCGCTCGACCTAGCGGTTCTCCCCGTCACCAGACTGTCTTAGTCTTCCCGCCATCAACGAGCAGATTCGCCCCGGTGATGTAGCTTGCGTGATCGCTGCACAGAAACAGCGCCATGCGCGCAATTTCGTGCGGTTGCGCCAGGCG
>JANLTF010000286.1:0-9578 GCA_031362825.1 Acidobacteriota bacterium
CTCGAAGCCGCCGAACAGCAGATCGCAGAACAATCGGCCATTTTAGAGAAGGTGTATCCGGAATACGTTCTTGAAGACGAGCCGTGGGCCGAGATCATCGAAGAGAGCTAAAGTTCCATCTGCACGATGGTAGCTCCCCAACTTCCCGAAAACTCCGGCGCATTTTTGAACGATTTAACAAGGTCGGATTCGGACAATACCTTTCTTACTATCTCTCGCTGAACGCCGACGCCCTTGCCATGAATGATCCGCACGATCGGAAATTGCTTCTTAAAAGCTTCGATCAAATACGCCTCGACCACTGAACGAATATCTCTCGGCTGAAATGAATGCAGATCAATCGAATCGGTGATCTCAAGATCGACCGGCTCGGGAAATGGGTTTTCCTTTTCGTTCACGATGGGTTATTTCTTCTTCGCCGGAACTTGCAAGTATTGTGCGATGTCTTCGGGCGGAGTTACCTTCAACCGGTTTTTGTCTTTGAAAACGGTAAATGATTTCGTTTCCATCGCACCTGCGGGACTGCGCAATTGCATCGTGAAGGTTTTATTGTCACCCTTACCATCAACCTTTAACGGCAATGTGCCCCAAACCTCGGTGTTATTCGGATTTCGCCACACTGTGTAATAGCTCTGATCGTATTTGTCGAACGCAAGCACCAAGATGCCGTCAAAGTCAGGCTCAATGCCCTCAATGGCCTTTACAGCGTTTGTACGCGTCAGGATCACCCAGCTTCCCGGCGTGCTCGCCTTGGTAACGGCACCGGCACTATCACCATCCAGCCGCTGCCATGTGACGAATTTTTTGTTGTTCTGCTGAAAAAAGACAATGTCGCTCGGCACTGACAATTCGACCTGACGCCCAAAAAGCCATCCGGCCGGAGCAGGCGAAACGGACGGATCAAGGCGTACCTGATACCATATGTCGTATTTCTCCTGAATATTGTCTGGCTCGCCATCTTCTTTAGCAGATTCGATATCTGCGTTTTTCGATTTCTTGCCCGATTTCTGTGTACCTTTCGGAGCATCATCGACGTCCGGAGCTTCCTGCTTCGGCACAAATTTCCAGGCCATGATGTCGAATGTCGACGCATTTGCGAGCTTGAAAAGTACATTTTCCGGGTTCATATCCGGGGCAAGCCGCAGGTTCGAGGCACTTCGGATAATTCCGGCGGCCTGTGGCGACTGATTTTGAAATTCCTCGGCGAGCTTTCGAGACTTGTTAAGTGTGTCGCTCGTGATGACATTCTGCGCCTCGACCCAGCCCTCAGTAGCGGCCTCGTCACGGGCCCGAACGCGATACCACGGCACTTTTTCGTACTCGAATTGATCGATGACATCCAAAGTCTCACCGCGTTTCACTTCGAGGAGATCGGCCGCAACGACGGAATACGAGGTTCGGATCTGTGCCGTTTTAGCGATAACGGTCGCAGTATCGCTCGTCCCGAAAACGCCCGAAACACCGCTTACCGTCTGGTCGATCCATGTGCATCCGGAACTAAAAACAGCCGCAGCGATTATTATTGTAAGTAAAAAAACCTTTGATCTCATTTCGAAATATTTCCGAGCTTTCGCCACGTATTATAACCCAATTTGTCCAACAAATCTTGCTGCCGCGAGTTCGGTTTCGGCAAAACTTTAAGCGTTACAGTTGGGTTTTGCATCTGGGCCTCAATTCCGGCGTATGCGAAATACTCATCCGTCGCTACCTTTTCGCCGCCCTTGATGTAACGATCGACGATCGGCTTTAGTTCGGGATATGCCGCAAACGCTGAGAGAACCGCTTCGTTCCCTTCTGTCCTCGCAGACGAAATATGATGCTTCTGAAAGATCTCCCGCAAAATGTTCTCAACCGAACGCTTTCCCTTTGATCTTTCTAATAACGCCAGATCGCACAAAAACGCCACGACCATTCCGCGTGCATAGACCGTGGTATTCCCGCCGCTAAACCTGTTCTTCGAAGCACCGATCAAACTAACGCCGTTCGAATGCAAACGATCCGTCGTAATTGCACGGCCCAGAGTATCCAGGAAGTCATCAAACCTGATGCGGTTCATCGCCACGCCCATTCTCAGCGACTGATACAATGCAAATCCTTCGTAAAACCAGTCGTAATTCCCACCCAGATTCACGCTGTTCGGTATCCAAAGATGAAACATCTCATGGCGCAACTGTTCGTGCAGACGCTGTTTCGACTGAGTATCAAAAGGCATATCCGACGATGTGATCACAACCGTCGAACCGCGCGTCTCGGCCTCCCAACGGCCAAACGGAACATCCACCGGCATCCGAAACATCACGATCTGCGAACGCTCAGATGGTATGCCATCAAATGTTTTTGTGTAGGTTTCGAATATTGACCGGCTCATCTCTTCGAAGTCGGCGTCGCTGAACCGCCATTCTCCGCTGAACTGGGTTTTGAGCAAGTGATCGCCGAATCGCTGTTCGCTTGCACGCCAATTTCTGCCGACAACAAATATCGCCTTTTCAACGTTTGTAACCCTGAAAACACCGGGTTCGGTCTCAACCTCCGACGTATAGGCCGACCAGCCTGGCGGAAGTATGATTTTTACCTTTGCTGTCTTTCCCATGGATTGGGGCAGCAGATCATCGAGCATCAATAGCCCTACGTCATCATTGAGCCACGAAATATGCGCCGCTGCTGCGGCCGATCTCGATTTCAGGTCTACCGAATAGTCAAGACGGCCGATAAAGGTGCTGTTCGCCGTATAGGTGGGTGTAAACTCCTTTCGTGCAATAAGATAGCCTTGTTTGTCATAAACAAAAACGGTCGACAGACGATCAGCAAGCCGGCGAATCCCGGCGTATTCATCAAGAAACCATAAGGTCCGAGACTCATCGGTCTGAAGTTTTGACGTAAATTCTGCTCTGACGTCTATTGAATAGGGTGTTTTCGGCGAGATCTTTATCGTCGCTTCGATGTCCCGCCCGCCCGCAAATGTAAAGAATTGTAAAATCAGCCCAAACGAAGCCAAAACGAGGAGAATTGGGCGAAATCTCGTTGACATAGTTAGCAGCGGCAAATTAGAATTGTGTTTCGTTTGAATGGGCATCCGGACTCACCGTCTTAGGATAAGGAATTTCATGAGTCTTATCAAAGTCATTATTTTTGCTCTCGTTTTGGTTTTTAGCCTGTTGTTTTTAGGAAGGTTCTTTTTCTAATCGTGGCTGAACCAAGAGATTCTCTTCTGGCCTTTAATGGACGTGGAACAGGCGTCCGAATTATTTCCAAGCATAAAAAGCGGTCAACTAGGCCGCTTTTTTGTTTTTGATGTTTTTAATTCCAACGTCGGTTGGTTTCCGTTCCTTATGACCGAATTAAGAAAGATCACCCGTGCCCTAATCAGCGTCTCCGATAAGTCCGGCCTGGCCGAGTTTGCCAAAGCTCTCAAGGCGCACAACGTAGAATTGATCTCGACCGGCGGCACAGCAAAATTCCTGCGCGAAAACAGCCTCGAAGTGACCGACGTGTCGGAGGTCACCGATTTCCCGGAAATGATGGACGGCCGCGTCAAAACGCTTCACCCAAAGATCCACGGCGCATTCCTCGCCCTCCGCGACAATGCCGAACACATTGCTTCGATGCTTGAACACGGCATCACACCCATCGATCTCGTCGTCGTCAACCTCTATCCTTTCGAGCAAACAATCGCAAAAGAAGGCGTCACGCTCGACGAAGCTGTCGAAAACATCGACATTGGCGGCCCCGCAATGATCCGCTCCGCATCAAAAAATTGGCGCGATGTCGCTGTCGTTACCGACCCCGCGATGTATCCCGATATAAACCAAGAGCTAAAAGCGAATGACGGAGCACTTTCACTGGAAACCCGCTCGCGGCTTGCGGCTGCCGCGTATGCCCGTACTGCCAGGTACGATGCAGGAATCGCAGGATATCTTGCGGTCAGATTGCATCAGGCGGAAGGTAGAACGAACGGGATCGGCGTGCTTGGTTTAGGCCCGGAACCGCCGCCAACGGATCCGAACTTGCCAGAGACAGAGGACAGCCTTCCTAGGACCATTGGATTTGGTCTTATGAAGATAAGAGATCTTCGATACGGCGAGAATCCACAACAAAACGCTGCACTGTATGCCTCGCGAGCGGCTGAAGGCATTGCCGGTGCCCAGCAGCTCCACGGCAAAGAGATGTCGTTCAACAACTACGTCGATGCCGAAGCCGCGTGGAATCTCGTCCAAGACTTTGACCAACTCGCCGTCGCGATCATCAAACACACAAACCCGTCCGGTGTCGGTACAGGTTCGACAAACCAAGAGGCATACAAACGCTCTCTTGCCACTGATCCGATCTCCGCCTTCGGCGGAATTGTCGCCTTCAATCAAAAGGTTGATGCAGCAGTGGCAGCGTCCGTGATCGAGGTTTTCTCGGAGGTAATAGTTGCTCCCGATTTTGACGATGATGCTTTGGAGATTTTCAAATCAAAGAAAAATCTGCGCGTTCTCCGTGTCAGTAGCCCGCACGTAAGTAAGGGCTCGACCCAACTAGAATACAAGCAAATTTCAGGCGGATTCCTCGTCCAGGATGCAGATGTTAACAAGCTTTCGCTCGCCGAACTCAAGATCGTCACAACCCGTCAACCGACCGCCGACGAGCTAAGTTCAATGCAACTCGCCTGGACGGTCTGCAAACACGTCAAATCGAACGCGATCGTCTTTGCCAACAAAAACCAGACGCTCGGCGTCGGTGCGGGTCAGATGAATCGCGTCGATTCGGTCAGAATCGCCGCCATGCGTGCCGAGCGTTTCGAGCTTGATCTAAAGGGCTCTGCCGTCGCTTCCGACGCTTTCTTTCCGTTCCGCGACAACGTCGATGAAGCCGCCAGATTTGGCGTCACCTCGATCATCCAGCCCGGCGGTTCGATCAAAGACGAAGAGTCGATAGCCGCCGCCAACGAATACGGAATCGCCATGGCCTTCACCGGTATCAGGCATTTCAAACATTGACGCACTTTTTTCCTTGACAACATGTGGTAGTAGTGTTAAAACTATACCCAATTAGGACGACTAAGGGAACGCTCGATTGGTTTTTTGTGGATCAGAAAACCCCTCGGGTTTTTGTATTTTGATTTCGTATTTTTCAACAGGAGATGAACCTATGAACACGATCACCACATTCGTTTTGACCGCTGCGGCATCTGTTTTCTTCGCCGCATGCGGAGCACCGGCGACCAACACACCGGCCAACAACACCAATACAAACACCGCCAAACCGACGGCTTCGGCACCGACGGCGGAAACCCTTTTCGCAATGGACAAACTCGCAAACGAAGCCTGGATCAAGGGAGACAAGACATATTTCGAGGGCTTTCTCTCGGACAAATTTGTCTCGTTTGAACGCGGCGGACGCATGAGCCGGCCCGAACTTTTGCAGATGATCGGCTCGTTCAAATGCGACGTCAAATCATGGAATCTCGAAGACCCGCAGATGGCAATGATCGACGCCGACACGTATGTGATGAGCTACAAAGGAACCTTTGACGGCTCCTGCACAGGCCCCGACGGTAAGGCCGAAAAGCTGCCGAGCCCTGTCCGCTCTGCCAGCATTTTTGTCCGCGACGGTGACAAATGGAAAGGTGCGTTCCACAGCGAAACGATGATAATCGACCCAAAGAACCCGCCGCCCGCTCCGCCTAAGGCCGAACCTAAGAAAGAGGAGACCAAAAAAGACAACAAGCCTGCTGCACCGGCAGCCGCAACGCCGGCATCGGCCACCGCTCCTTCAACTTCGGCACCGGCCAAACCGACGTCCGGCCCCAATACCGATGCATTGGTCAAGACCCATACCGCAGGTTGGGAAGCTTTCAAGGCGAAGGACGCCAAGTGGTTTGACGCTAATCTGACAGCCAATGCCTCGATCGTCGATCCGCTCGGCAATTGGATTTCTGGTAAAGCGAACGTCATCAAACAGTGGACCGAAACCATGAAATGCGAAGGCATCACCAAGGTCAGCGTAACCGAAGGCTTCGCAACGGCGATCTCGCCGACGGTCGAGATCCTTACGCTAAAGGGCACCGCCGACGGCAGATGCGACGGCCAACCAAACGGCCCTCTCTACCAATCCGCCGTCTATGTCAAAGAAGGCGAAACGTGGAAACTCGCATTCATGTTCGAATCACCGGCGATGTGAGACAAACAACGTCCGACTTAAAAAACGGGAGTCGTTAATTCGGCTCCTGTTTTTTTTCACGACTCAGAAACAAACCGCGTCACAAGCAGATCGCTCCCATCTGTCGAAACCGAAATAGTCCCGCGTTCACCTGTCGTTAATACCTCCGCACCGGTCGCTTTCCAGCGATCTACAACGTCCGCATGCGGATGCCCGAAGGGAGACGTCCTCCCGACCGAGATCACGGCGTGTTTCGCCCCGGCGGCGTATACAAAGGCCTGTATTGAAGACGTTCTGCTGCCATGATGCGGCACTTTGATGAGATCTGCCGAGAGGTCTCCTTTAATAAGCTCGGTTTCCGCTCGCCGTTCGATATCGCCGGTGAGGAGAAACTTCCGATTACCGTAGATGATGCGCAGGACGACGGAATTGTCATTAGCCGAAGCGGCATCTGCGTCGTCGAATGTCCCGGGATAGAGCACCTCCGCCGTCACATCGCCAAACTGCAAAACATCGCCGCGAGTAATGCTCTCCGCACGAATGCCGCGACGCCGCAACACTTCGGCGAGTTCGGCATAGTCCGGATCGTCCGCCGGCATTCGCCCAAATACGGCGGAGCCGATCGAGAAATTCTTAGCTACATCCGTCAGCCCCTGAATATGATCAGCATCCGCATGAGTCGCCAAAATATGATCGACGCGCGAATACCCGAGATACCACAAATATTCCGACACCACCGCCTCTCCGATACCGCGAACATCTCGAACAAAAGACAACTCACCGTCTTCCGCCTGTTTGTAATTCGTCCGCCCGCCGCCATCGACCAACAGCGTCCTCCCGTCCGGAAAAGTCACCAACGCCGCATCGCCCTGCCCGACATCAAGAAAATCAATGTGTAGCCGACCGTCAGCCCGCGGAGCACTAAACGGATGAAACACAATAACCGAGGATAGAATCAGGAGTGTCACGAATGCTGGAACAAGGAATCGTCCGCTAACGAATAAAGAGGCCGTCTTCAATTCAAACGGTTTCCAACGACCCAACGCAAACGCAAGAAAAACTACTGGAATGAAAAACAAAAAGTAAACGATCTTTCCCGGCCCCGAATACGCCGGCAGCCGAAAACTCGCCCAACCGTTGTCCGAGAATAAACGCGGCAAGGCGAGCATCAGCCAGTCAGAAATCTCCGCCACCGCAAAAAACGGCCGAGCCAACACATTGCCGAAATACGAGACAACCGCCCCGATCACCGCAGCAAAACTCTCGATCGCGATAAACACGCCTACCCACAAATTGAGCAAGATCGAAGCGACCGAAACCCTATGGAAATAAACCACCGTCAGCGGCAGCATCCAGATCTGCACGATTAGCGAGACCAAAATCCCCTCAAATAAGTATCGAAAAAACCGCTGCACCCCGCCGACAACTTTTGCGGGCAAGTAGGGCGATTTCGAGAGTCCCGCACTCCAAATATTTCGCTTCGATTCGATCCGCCAGGCCTCGCCGTTCCAGTACAGCATCTCGCAAAACCGCGAAAGCCGCTTAGGTACGTTTGCCGGAAAAGGAGCCGTTGCGGATGGTGTCCACGTCCCAATTCTTCGCAGCACCTCGATCAGCGGATAAGCACACGCTACGATCGCCGCCACGCTGACAAACGTCAGTTGAAACGAAGGATCGAACAATTCCGTCGGCCTCCAAACCAACAGCAAAAGAGCACAAACACCCAGCGAATTGAGCAAACTTGATTGCCTGTAAATTACGTGGGAGAACGAGATCACCGTGAACATCACCGCCGCCCGCACCACCGGCACATCCGCTCCCACCGCCAACGTATACGCCCACAAAACGCCGTTCGTCATGGCAAATTGCAGCCATCGGTTCCGGGTAAACCGCCGAATTATCAATAGCAACAACCCGCCAATAAACGTGATATGCAGCCCCGATATCACCAAAATATGAAACGTCCCGCCGTCGCGAAATAGATCCGCAGTATCTTTATCTAGAAAGTATTTATCGCCAAGCAGCGACGCGATCATTATTCCCGCCGGCCTCGGACTCAAATTCTGCCGAAACGAATCGATCAGTTTCGCCCTTTGATCATAAACCCACGCCAACGGCAAAAACACGCTCTCATCCGCCAGTTTCTCGATCAACAACCGACTCTTCACCGACCCGGTCGCATCAATGCCAAGACGGTCGAGCATCTCTTTTCGCGGGATTACTCCGGGATTCAGAAAGTCGACTTCACGCTCGAGATTGCACGAAACACGGATCCGCGAGCCATATTTCAAATTTGAAATTTCAGACCTCAGATCTGAGATTTCAGAGTCGCTCTTAGGATTCTGTACAAACAACCGAACCTTTCCCGACACGTTGCGATTCTCACCCCGATATCGCAACTTTTCAGCCCGCAGTGTGACAAAATCTCCATCAACCGACGGTTCGCGGCCCGCCGTCAGCACGCCCTCGATCTCCACAGGCTCACCAGAACGAAGCGTACCGTTGTCATACAACACGCTGAGGCGGTTCGGAACCGTGTTCCGTTCCACCTCACACAAAAATGAAAAGACACCGATTGAAACAAATGCGAGAGCGATAAAGGCTGTAGAAAGCCCGTATCTACTGAGCAATAGTGCCAGGGCGGAAAATGCGATCGCTAAAATCGCGGGCAAAAGCATTCCATCAAATGGAACAAATTTGGCAACGAGTATCCCGACCGCGAACGCCGCCGCGAGCCACAGCACGGCGTTGCGATTGAAATTGGAGGTCTTACGATCTTCGGGCATCGCTTATTTTTATTCGATTTTTATTAGTGGGCGCAAGTTCGCAAACCGCTCTTCGCTCACGCCGCGTATCTGCATCAGATGTTCAACCCGCCGAAACGGCCCATTCACCGTGCGAAATTCGACGATCGCCTCCGCCGTTTTGCGGCCAATGTGGGGTAATTTTTCCAGCTCATCGACGGTTGCAGTATTGACGTTTATTGCGTTTGGCGACGATGTAACTGCGTTCGCCGAAGAATATTCAATCCGCGTCGAACACCCCGCCAGCAAAAGCACCAAAAGCAATATAGGAAATTTAGACTTGCTCACACCCTTTCCGATAACTACCAACTCCTAACTACCAACTATTAGCTGTATCTAACAGTTATAAGTTGATAGTGAAAAGTTGCTAGTTAAAAAAGAACCTCTCGACAAGCATGGCTCGGATGCCTAGACTTCATCTCCAAGAGCACCTTCATTAATGTCCTGAAGATCTTCGTATGCCTTGGCCAGAACGGGGCGGGCACGCGTCGAGCCGTCCATTTCGCCGATGTAGCCTTCGCGGACCATGGCGTCGAGGATGGCGGCGGCGCGGCCGTAGCCGATGCGTAGGTGGCGTTGGAGGAGCGAGGTCGAGCCGCGTTTGGCCTGGACGACGCATTTGAGAGCGTCCAT
>JANLTF010000289.1:0-9336 GCA_031362825.1 Acidobacteriota bacterium
CGCTGGTCGAGCCGTTAAAGACGACCTCTTTCGTCGAGCCGTCCATCTTTACAACAAATTTCCACTGCGTCGAATCTTTGTTGTAGTAGCGGATGTAGACCGATGCAAATGCATTGACGCTGAGCATCGAGACCAAACCAATTCCCAAAATTATCTTCTTCATACGTTCTCCTAAGTAGTTGATTCAAGCTACCTTGTAACAACTGAACGGAGGATCTAAGATAACTTGCACATAGCGTTTTAATTAGTATTGAGATGTTTACATTTAGGCTCATATCTGCGATTCTTGCCGTATCAAAAGCGGAAAGTACCATCGCTTTAATCTTTTCCATTCTCTTGTTGATCGGAAACAAGTGGTTCGCTCACGCTTGCATTGAATGGCAGTATCTAATCACTAAACGGCGTTCAAGTTTTAAAACTATGCGAATCATGGGCGTCATAGCAGCCCTATTCTTTGGAACGTTTTCTGTTTTGACGATTTGGTACTAAGAACAACCGACTCACATCTGCTTTCTTCAGTCGTTTCAACCGATCTATTATGGAACTACCATTGTTCCGGTGCCTTCGTCGGTAAAAACCTCGGCTAGGATCGCATTCCGCGTAGTTCCGCTGACGATATGTGCAGAATGTACGCCGCGATCAAGTAGGGCGATCAGGCTTTCGAGTTTTGGTATCATTCCGCCGGTTGCCCGGCCCGAGTCGATCATGTGGCGGGCATCAGCGATCGTGATCTGCGAAAGTTTTGTATCTTCATTAGATTCGTCAAGGTAAATGCCGTTTACATCGCTAAGCAGAATCAGCTTTTCGGCCTGCAGGCTTGCCGAGATCTCAGACGCGATAGTGTCCGCGTTGATGTTGAATATCTTGCCGTCGTCATCAGCGCCAAGCGATGAGATCACCGGCAAATAACCGCTATCCAACAGAGTATTGATCAACGAAGCATCGATCTCAACTACGTCACCGACGTGTCCAAAATCGATCGTCTCAATCTCGCCCGTTGCCTTGTTTACAACATCCGTCGGCGGGCGCTTAATGGCCTTCACGACGCCGCCATCGACACCCGAAAGACCTACGGCTGCGATGCCGCGACGACGAAACTGAGCGA
This sequence comes from Acidobacteriota bacterium, assembly GCA_031362825.1. GTDB lineage: Bacteria > Acidobacteriota > Blastocatellia > Pyrinomonadales > Pyrinomonadaceae > OLB17. Next base: position 1,106 of record JANLTF010000289.1, read on the forward strand.
GTATCTCAGTGTTGATCTTCCCGCGGAAGATCATTTTAGCGAGATCAAGTGTGTCGTCATCGGTTACGCGGCGGCCTTTGATCACTGTCTGATCGACCCCTAATTTCTGTGCGAGTTCTGTCAACTGCTTTCCGCCGCCATGAATTACACAAACACGGATCCCAACCTGATGCAGTAACGCCAGTTCCTCGGCCAATGAGGCGAGATTCTCCTTGTCCTCAGTAACTTTTCCCGAGAATTTCACGACAAACGTCTTGCCCTGAAATTTCTGTATATAGGGCAGCGCTTCACGAAGCAGATCCAGTGTTTCAATGTTCATTTTAGTAGTTCGGACATGATCGCCTTTTGAATATGCAGCCGATTCTCGGCCTCGTCGATCACAACGGAACGAGCCGAATCGATCACACCGTCCGAAACGATCACATTTCGCCGAACCGGCAGACAGTGCATGAATATCGCGTTATTAGACCGTACCATTTTTGCTTCGTCGACGATCCATTCATCGCGATAGCCTGCACGTTGACGGATGTCACCGTTGGTGTCGCCGTAGAAGCGTTTACTGCCCCAACTCTTTGCATAAACGACTTCGACATCGGTAAATGCCTCGTTTACGTCATTGGTAAACTCAACACTTCCGCCGTTTTTAGCTGCTTGTTGTTCGATCTCGGCGATCAACTCTTCGTCCAGCTCGTAACCTTTTGGATTTGCGACTCGAAGATCGTGACCAAATTGTGCAGCAACTAGTGCAAAGCTGTTCGGCACGGCCATTGGCAGCGGTTTAGGGTGCCACGCCCATGTAAGCAAGACCTTTTTCCTTGCGGGCCCGAGCGTCTCGCGGATCGTCATGATATCCGCCATTGATTGACACGGATGATGCATAGCAGATTCGAGATTGATGATGGGAACCGACGCGTATTTCTTAAGTCCGTTCACAATCGGATCCGTCCGCTCGGTTTCCCAGTCCTTTAGCTCCGCAAACGTCCGCACCCCGATCGCCGAAACATATCTTTCCAAAACCCGCACGAACTCCGCTAAATGCTCCGTCTTATCGCCGTCCATGACAACACCGTCGCGATGCTCCAGAGTCCACGAGGTGCCGCCCGGCTCAAGTATCACTGCGTTACCGCCAAGCTGATAGATGCCCACCTGCATCGATGCTCTCGTTCGCAAGCTCGGGTTGAAAAAGACTAGAGCGATAGATTTGCCAGCCAGCGGTTTGTCGGTTGATTGACCGAATTTCAGTGTCATCGACGCTGCGATAAACTGTTCGAGTTCGTCACGCGAAAAGTCGGATGTTTTTAAGAAATTCGTCATCGTGAAAGCACCTCAACGAGAAGATCTATCTCCTCGACAGTTACGGAGAGCGGCGGCAACAAACGTAACACCTTCGCGTCGCTCGACGTTCCTGTGATGATATTGTTCGCTAGTAGTTTCGCATGTATCGGCCCAGCCGTCTCCTCAAACCGGATACCAAGCAGACAACCTTTTCCGTGAACGGCAACGATGCCGGGCACACCTTCGAGAGCTTTGCGAAGGTGCTGCTCGATCCTCGCCGCATTAGCGATCATACCGTCATTCTCGATCGCCTCGATAGTAGCGAGAACCGAAGCCACTGCCAACATTCCCCCGCCGAAGGTTGTACCAAGATCGTTTACCTTGATATTTTTCGCGACCCTTTCATTTACCAGACAAGCGCCGACAGGAACTCCGCTTCCGAGCGATTTTGCGAGCGTGATAATGTCAGGTTCGACGCCGTCGGCGAGTTCGCTCTCTGCGAAAAACCAGTTTCCGGTACGTCCGATACCCGTTTGTACCTCATCGAAAATCAGGATTATGCCAAGTTCGTCGCAAAGCTCACGCAACATCCGAAAAAAGGCCGGTTGTGCCTCTCGAACGCCAGCCATAGACTGTATTGGCTCCAAAATTATCGCCGCCGTCTCGCGATCGGCAACGGCCCGCACACTTTCGATGTCACCAAACGACGCCGAAATATGCCCCGGAACGTTCGGCCGCCCGATATAGCGGTATTTACCCAGAAATGTCGCCGATATCGAATCCGCAGTTCTGCCATGAAAGCCGCCCGTAAAACTGATTACTTTCTCGCGTCCGGTCGCCATCCGAGATATTCGCATCGCGTTTTCGTTTGCCTCTGTACCGGAATTGCAAAAAAACACCTTCGAGATTGAATCGGGAGCGACGTATACAAGCTTCGCTGCGGCCTTCGCACGAATCTCCGAATGAACAAGATTTGAATAAAATAAGATCTTTTCCGCTTGCCCTTGTATCGCCTTTACAACATGTGGATGCGAATGCCCGGTCGCACAGACGGCGTGGCCGCCATAGAGGTCAAGATATTTCTCGCCCTCGCTTGTCCAGATCCACGCGCCCGAACCACGCTCGACCGCGATGTTCATCTTGGCGTAAGTTTCGACCTGAGATTGGGCTTCTTGATCTTTGATCGCTGCAAAATTCATTGTCTACACTCTTCGGTTCAGAAAGTCCTTTGGATGGTCAAAGATGTCGTATGCCAGGACGCGAAGGCTCGACCGATCCTTCTTATACGACTCGACCTCGCCTTCGTTCAGCTTGATCTTGATCGTGAAAATGGCAACCGTCCCGCACGCGACGTCAAGAAAATACTCATCAGTCTCGTCGTCGTGATCGAGAATGTAGAACCAAGTCTCATCTTCGATCCTTCTTCGCACTACGGATTTGTTCCCACCATTTGGAGTCCGGTGGTTTCCTCCAAGCCAAACATTAAATTCATGTTCTGTACCGCCTGTCCGGCTGCACCCTTTACAAGATTGTCGATAGCCGAAAACACCACGACCTGTTTTCCACTCGAATTAACTGCAATGTCGCAAAAATTTGTCGTCTTCACCCAATTGATATCTGGCGAGCCCTCGACCATTCGCACAAAGTACGAGCCTTCGTAAAAATGGCGATAAAGATTCGTCAAATCCTGGTTTGTCATGTTGACGCTCGTTTCCAAATAACAGGACGCAAAAATCCCACGCGACACAGGTAGGCTGTGCGTCATAAACACTAGATCACTCCCAAAATCACCAACCGTGCGGAGGCACTGTTCGATCTCAGGCACGTGCTGGTGCGTGAACGGTTTGTAAGCGTAGCACGAGTTCATCCGCTGCGGATGATGTGTGTTCGGGGCGGCTTTGGCACCTGAACCGCTCGAACCCGTCTTGGCATCAACAATAATTTTTCCGGTCAACAAGCCACTCTTTACCATCGGTGCCAATGCGAGCAGTGTTGCTGTGGCGAAACATCCGGGATTGGCAATGTATTGTGCCGTTTTGATCGGGTCACGATTCAGCTCGGTCAGACCGTAAACAAATTTCCTTTGCAGTTCAGGCTGTAATTGTTCTTGTTTGTAAAACTGCTCAAAGATCTCCGCATCGTCGATCCGAAAATCGCTGGAGAGATCGATAGCCTTCACGTGATTCGGTAACTCTGGAATAATATCCATCGCCTGCCCGTGCGGCAGAGCCAAAAATACTAGATCAATGTCATGGAACGATGAAAGGTCCTCCGGAGCTTTTTCAAACCGCAGTCCGGTGATGCCATTTAAGTTTCGATGAACTTCACCAATAGCCTTCCCGGCGTGTTCGTTGGCCGTCACCAAAGCGATTTCGGCTTTCGAATGAAAGAGAAGTATCCGCAGCAACTCGCTGCCGCCGTAACCCGAACCACCAAATATTGCCGTGCGTATCTTTTCCATTGCAAATCAATGATCAGCCAAACATTTCCGTGAGACGCTCAATTACCGAATTCTGTGCTTCGTCATCTTTAACGGCAATAAATATCGTGTCATCTCCCGCAATTGTACCGACAACCTCATTAAAATCGGCGGCATCGACCCGAACTGTGATCGCGGATGCAAGCCCAGACGAGCAGCGTCCGACGATTAGGTTCGGGCCTGCTTTATCAAAAGTAACGGGGCCAAACTCTGCCATGCTCGGCATTCTGGGCGGTAATGAGTACCGGCCTTGGGTCTTAACTACACCCAGCTCGTAGAGATCTCGCGACACGCTTGCCTGCGTCACGCTAAAGCCTTCGTCTTTGAGCCTTGAGGCCAGTGCCGATTGACTTCCGATCCATTCCGAAGCGACTAGCGAAAGTAGTACTCCCTGTCTGTCCTTTTTCTGCATATAGACCATTGAATATACATATTATATGTATACTATTCATCTTCTTCCCCATCTTAAAGCATAGTATGCACATAATCAAGAAAACTTTGTAGATTATTCACTATCTAGAATATCGCGAGTTTTATTCGCAGGAATTTTTTTGGATTAGCACGAAAATCGCCGAGGAGTTTCGTGCCTTCGCCGGTAAAGGTGGCAATATTATTGGCCGAGATGCTGATGTTATTGTAGAGAACCTCATCGGTCAGTATTTTGCCGAGCGTACCTTTGCCGTCGCGGGCGTCGGCGAGGATTGCATCTAGCTTGGCGGCAGTTGAATTGAATTTAGCAAGGGCGTCACGAGCTTCGTCGTATAGCTTTTCGTCTTTGAGCAGTTTTCCGGCGGAGCCCTTTCCATCTTTTAAGTCGCCCGAGACGATCTTAATATCCGCAGCGATCTCACTAAACTGTGCCACGGCTTTCCGCAGATCGACTATCGCTCCGCGTGTTTCGACGTAAAGAGCGTCATCGCTGACGAATTTTCCGGCCGAACCTTTTCCTGCCTTGATGTCGGATGAAATCGATTCGAGCTGGGCAACGGTCTTGTTGAGACTATCGTAAAGCTGGGGATCGTTGATGAGTTTTCCAGCAGTGCCCTGGCCACTATTTATCTTGTCAATCGTGGTCTGCAGTCGAGTCATTGTCGCCTTAGTCTCCGCGACCGCACCGTCAAGATTGTTGTAGAGCGATTCATCATTTACTATTCGGCCGAGCGTGCCGTCGCCTTGATTGGCCTTGTTGAGTATCTCGTTTGCGGGAACAGCAAGTTTGTTGATCTGTTTTAGCAGATCATTTCCGGTAGCGGTCAATTGATTCATCGAGATCGCCGCACTCGAACTCAACACTGTATTATTCTCCACCGGTGAACCCTTTGCGCTGCCGGGCAGAATATTGATCGTCTTGTCGTTTGCAAGAACAGATGTTCCGATCAATTGTGCCGTCGAATCGGTACGGATGAGTTCCGTGATCGGCCGATTTTCGAGCAGGCTTGAGACCGCGAGAGTCGCCTCAATGCGTTCGCCAGCGGTGGTGTCGCCCGTCAGGAATTTAACATCCTCAACCTTGCCGATCGAAACACCCGCGAGTTGGACCTCAGCGCCTTTTTTTAGTCCGTCCGCGCTATCAAACCGTACCTTGAGCCGGATCTTTTTCTCGAACGGATTAAAATCACCGCTTGAGTTAATGATCAAAAATCCAAATACCAGCAACGCCGCGAACATAAAAATGCCGACACGCAGCTCGCTAAAGGTGAGTTTTTTATTGCTTTTTGGCATCGAGTTCTATTTTCCGCGAATGAACCTGTGGATATACGGATCGTCACAATTTCTGAGCTGCTCGTCCCGCCCACTGAAAACAATGTTTCCGCGTCGCAACATCATTACTTCCGTATTGAGCAAACACAATGAGTTTCCTTCCTCGACGTAATGTACCACGCCTTTTTCGTCTATGATAGCGTATTCTGACGAAAGATAATCTAGATTATTCATCTCATGCGTAACAAAAATGGACGAAACGTCCTCGAGATCACGAAGTTTGATCGCCAATTCGCAGATGGTGCGGGCTGTTGGCGGATCAAGGCCGGCGGTCGGTTCGTCGAACAGTACTATCGTTGGATTTCCGACCAGAGCACGAGCGATTCCAACTCTTCGCCGCATCCCGCCTGATAGTTCGGCCGGCATTTTGTCGATCGCATCATCCAGATCGACGAAGCTGAGCATTCGTTTGACCTCATGGTCGATCTCGTCGGGGTCCACATGCTCCTCGATCAAACGATACGCAACGTTGTCATAGACGGAAAGGGAATCAAACAATGCACCTTCCTGAAAGACCATCCCGATCGTTTTTCGGATCCGCATTAGTTCCTGATCGTCAAAACCAGTAATATTCTCGCCGTCGATCAATATCTCGCCGCCGTCAGGCTTTAGCAGGCCTAGAATTAGTTTGATGATCGTCGATTTGCCGCTGCCAGACCCGCCAAGCACGATCTTCGTCTCGCCCTTACGGACCGTGAAGCTAACTTTCTCGAGAATAACCTGTTCGTCGAACGCGAGATCTACGTCGCAAAATTCGATCGCCGGAATTAGCCGCGTTTCGTCCTCAGCGCGACCCGTCAGGCCGTCTGACGACGATTCGTATCCAGGTATCTCGTTTTGGTCGTCAAATGACATATTTAAAACATTGTGCCGCCAAACAGCCCTTGCAATACCTTGGATAAAAAGAAATCGGCGATGATGACAAGGATCGATGAGAGAACAACGGCGCTCGTGGTTGATTTCCCGACGCCGACGGTGCCGCCCGTGGTATTCAGTCCACGGTAACACGAGACCAAACCGATCAGAAGGCCAAAGACGAGTGGCTTAATTATGCCGCCGATCAGATCATTAAATGAAACGCCGACACGGACCGAAGCGATATAGACCGTGTGATCCAGGCCATAGATCCACTGGGCCACGAGTCCGCCACCGACGAGCCCAAAGATGTCGGCGGCGATCGTCAGTAAAGGAAGAGCGAGTGTTAACGCTATTATTCGCGGCGTGACCAGCTTTCGGACCGGCGAAGTCCCTAGTGCCCTCATCGCGTCTATCTGCTGGGAAACGACCATCGAACCAAGCTCGGCGGAAATGGCCGAACCAACGCGTCCGGCAACCATCAGAGCAGATAAAACGGGGCCGAGTTCGCGTATGAGTGAGGTCGCAACACCCCGTCCGGCACTGCTTTGGGCACCGTAGGCTTCGAGGGTTGGATAAGCCTGAAGGATCAAAACACCGCCGGTAAAAAAGCCTGTTAGTATTACGATACCAAGAGATCCAACACCGATAGAGTCGAGCTGCTGCACTATCTCTCCAAAATATCGCGGCGGTTTGGTCAGGCCCTTGATCGAGCGCCACAAGAGCAGGGTTATCCCTTGAAGTTCGGCAAGAAATTTGGCGATTGGATTCATCGAGAGCTGACAGCATCGAACTTGTTCTGCTCAAGAATATAAAAAGAATTGGCAAACATCAAACAAAACGAAAACCGACTCGGATAGAATCGGCTTTATCGATCAAAAATGTATCCAAAGAGTCCGGTCTTTAGTTAGGCTTAGACTGATTCTGCTTGATAAATCGGCGAACTGGTTGATCGTTGCCGCGTATTGGACGTTGGTCGTCGCCATTTCGCGGTTCGTTTATCGGACGGCGTGTTTCCATTTCGCGGCGGATCTGTTCGAACCGCTGTCTCAATTCGCGAAAGCGGACGAGCTGTTCCGGCGTCAAGACCTTCCGAACGGCGTATTCATTGGCGAAGCGGAGCTTGGCAACTTCAGCTTGGGCCAGCTGAACGTCTTTGATACGAGCCTCAACGTCTGCGTCGCTCGTCTGGTCCGAGTAGATCGCCATGTCGAGAGCAATGTTGGCTTCGCGGACGCGGCGTTGGGCCTCGTCCATTAGGGGTTTGCGTTCCTGATTGAGACGGCGGATCTGCTGGACCTGTTCGCGCGAAAGACCGAGCTGCATCAGTACATTTTGGCGGACATCCTGCGGCTGATCGGCTTTGGGACGTTGATTTTCTTGGGGTTTGACCTCAGGTGTTGGTTCCTGTGCGGTCGCCATTGTAACAAAAGCAAACGAGACAACCGCCAATAGCAATGTGTTAAATATGCGCGTTTTCATAATATGCCTCAACGGCTTAGAGCCGTGTATCGACGGTTTCAAAAAGATCTGTCAGCCTAAGCGATTTGTCGTCATCGTCAGCGTCAGCAGTCAACGAAGGCGACCTTCGAACCTGTCGCGGAGGAATATTCACCGCATCATTGTTTACCAGTTTCGGAGTACTCGAATTAGCAGTGGCCGTCTGTCTTGGCCGCCTGATATTTGTTGAAACTTTGACAGGCTGACTGCTGCGTTCAGATTCAACTTTTGGAGCTTTCGCGACAACCTCGACTTTTGATTTAACAGCGGGTACCTGCGGTGACTGAGGTTTGGCAACCTGAATATTCGAGTTGGCTTCATCAACCGCCGCGATCTGCGGCTGCGAGCCGCCAAAATAGTT
>JANLTF010000402.1:0-9003 GCA_031362825.1 Acidobacteriota bacterium
GAGCTTGAGGCGAAAGGCTACGATTGGGTCAAGTCGGCCGGTCGGTAGTTTGACGGAACGCAGGCTTCCAGCCTGCGTGTGCAGGAGATTCCGCACTCGGCGTAGTCTCTGGATAAGTCGCAGGCTGGCAGCCTGCGTTCCGACAACGAAGTAAACGATTGAGTCCAGATAGTACAAAGACAAAGTCCGGCAATTGGGTGCTGGTCGCGATATTCGCGGCGGCACTGCTCGTCGTTTTTATCGCGTTTCGGGGCAGTGATCTATTAAAACTGCCGACGCTCGTCGGTAATCTCGGCGGCGGGCCGCTTTTTGGCGTCGAAGGTATTTTGGCTTCGATCGTCGGAGCGGTCATATCGGGTCTAATCCTTGTTTCATGGTTTGGAACGGGAACGTTTGTTTTTCGATATTTGAAAATCGAGCGTGGCGAAAATCACTCGCACGTCCTCGAACTGGTTCGCAACATCGCTGTCGGAGCGATCGTTACGTCGCTTATCTGGTTTTTTCTCGGCCTTGCCGGGCTTTATTCGCCGCTCGCCGCGATCATTGTTACGGTTGTTGGGTTTGTCGAAGGCGGAATAAGTCTCGCTCGTGTGCGGGAAGCTAAATCTGAGAGTCGGGTTCCGGAAAAAGCGACGGGCTTTGACAAGGCATTGCTGCTGCTTATCGCGATTCCTGTTGCCCTCGCGTTTATTGCGGCACTCGCTCCGCCGATCGCGAAAGACACGCTGCTCTATCATTTTGCGGTGCCAAAGGCCTACATAGCGCAGCACAGTAACGCATTTATCGAGGGCAATATCGCGAGCTATCTGGCTCTAGGAACCGAGATGCACGCCGTTTGGGCGATGCTGCTGGGCAATTTTTTGAGCACTCGGGCGAGTGAGGCGGCGGCTGGGGCGACGACGTTTTTGTTTTTCCCTTTGCTGCTGGCGGCGGTTTTTGGTTGGGCGAGGGAACTTGATATTTCGCGGCGCTGGTCGCTCGTTGCCGTGCTGCTGGTTGCGGCCATTCCGACGGCGTTTCACGTCGCATCGAGTGCGTATATCGACCTGTCGCTCGCGTTGTATGTTACGCTCGCGTGCTATTCGCTGACGCGTTGGTGGGATACGCTGGCGACCGGATCGCTGGTGATGGTTGCGATTTTTCTTGGCGGAGCGTTGGCTGTTAAATTGACAACGGTGTTCGTGATCGCGGGTTTTGTACTTGTGATACTGATGCGAGCCCGTGAGGGGAAAGACACGCAGGCTGGCAGCCTGCGTTCCGGCAAGGTCGTGTTGGCTGGTTTTGCGGCGTTGATGCTGGCGGGCGTGATCGCTTCGCCGTGGTATTTGCGAAATTGGGCGGCAACGGGTTCGCCTGTTTTTCCATTCTATATGAGCATCTGGCCGGGCACGGCGACCGGTTGGGATGTCGAGCGGTCGAACCTGTTTCAGGGCATGAACTCGCAATACGGCGGTGTAGCGGAGAATAAAATAAATTACCTGATCGCTCCGGCCCGTGTATCGCTTGCGGCCCAACCCGAGGACGCAAATCTCTATGACGGGGTTCTCGGTGCGGCGTTTTTGATCGGTCTGCCGCTGCTAATCTGGGCGATGTGGCGAAAGAAGTTGCCCGCCGAGATCGTTATCGCGGTTGGTGTCGCCGGGATTGTTTATCTGTTCTGGCTATTTTCCAGCCAGCAATTGAGGTATCTGTTGCCGATCATTCCACTCCTAGCGATTGCAATCGCGGCGGCGGCCGAACCGGTCGGCGAACTTTCGATAAAGCGTGCGTGGGTGTATTCGTTCACTGCTGCTTCGGTTCTCGGAGCGTTGACGACATTTGCATGGTTTTGTCAGAAAGCACCGCTTCGCGTCGCGCTCGGCGGCGAGACGCGTGATCAGTATCTGACGCGGAATATCGACTATTATCCGTTTTACCGAACGCTAAATACAGAATCGGTGGCGGACGCGAAGGTATGGCTGATCAACATGCGGCGTGACACGTACAACATCGATAGGCCGATCTTTTCAGATTATCTATTTGAAGATTGGACGCTCAGAAAGATGGTGTGGGAATCGCGAAATGTTCTGGAATTACGATCCAAAGCCGCCGCGATGGGCGTGCAGTATGTTCTAACGCGGCATGATTTTATGTTCGACTACGACCGCACGTCGCTGGTCGATGACAAAAAGCCGCGAGCGGAGAACGAAGCGAAACTCAAGATCGCAAGGGAATTTATTTTAGATCCGGCGACTACCGTTCGTGCGGACAACAAATTTAGTTTGGTCAAGGTGTTTTAATAGAAATGGTATCAACGACAGCAGTAATGGAAACCCAATTTGCGGAACAATTTAGAGAGTTTATTAAGACGGAGAGCGATCCCTTTTTGAAAAAACTGCGTGAGGAGGCTTTCGCGGCATTCTCTCTCTCAGGTTTTCCGACCGCGAAAAACGAAGATTGGAAATACACCAGTGTCGCGCCGATCGTAAAAGAACCTTGGACTGTCACACCTTTTTCTCCTGACATCTCGCCGGAGGGCGAGATGTCAGGAGAAAAACTGGCGGCGTTCAACTTTCGCCGGAATGGCTTTACGTCCTTAAACTTGGCAATCGCCGATATTAAGGTCGCAAGGATCCCAAAGGAAACCAGCGTAGACGTGCCGCTCGAATTTCATTTTGCGGCTGACGAAAACACCGCGATCTTTCCGCACATTCTGGTTATTGCTGAAGCCGGAAGCAAGGCGACTATCATCGAATCGTACGCTTCGACGGCGAGGAGTTTTACGAATTCGGCGATTCAGATCGTCGTCGAGGACAACGCAAATATCACACATTATCGTGTGCAGAAAGACGCACCCGAGGCTTTCAATGTGGGCACGACCGAGGTTTCGCTTGGTCGCGGCAGCCTGTATGATTCGACCAATATAAATCTCGGAGCGGCTCTTTCGCGGCACGACGTTGACCTCAAATTCACGGCCGAGGGCGGTGAGGCGTTTGTGGATGGGCTATATATGCTTAATGGCACTCAGCATCACGACACACACTCCATCATCGACCATACCGTGCCGAATTGTATTTCGCATCAGACGTACAAGGGCGTGCTGAACGACACTTCGCGAGGTGTCTTTAACGGCAAGGTCTTCGTTCGCGAAAACGCCCACGGCACCGACGCACAGCAGTCGAACAAGAACCTTTTGCTGTCCGACACGGCCCGCGTCGATACAAAACCTCAGCTCGAAATCTTCAACGACGACGTAAAATGCTCGCACGGCGCGACCGTCGGCCAGCTCGAGGAAGAGGAGTTGTTCTACCTGCTGACGCGCGGTTTACCCGAAACATTGGCGAAGAATCTGTTAACCTATGGTTTTGCCGAGGCGATCATTCGCAAGATCGGTATCGAATCGATCAAGGCAGAACTCGACGCCGCGGTATTGAACCGCCTGAGCGTAAAATTGGAAGTATAAAATTATGAGAGTGAGAACATCGGTCACATTACCAAAAGAACTGCTCGTTCAGGTTGACGCACTCGTCAGTAAGAATCGGCGTCGATCCGCAGTTGTCGAAACCGCATTAGTGGAATATGTGATGAAAGAAAAACCAAGGTCAGCATATCTGCGGGACATCGAGATCATCAATAAAAACGCGGATCTTATTAATAAGCAAGTCGAAGAAACATTGGAGTTTCAAGCGGAATGGTAATTCGAGGTGAACTCTACAAGGTAGTTAAGCCCACCAAGACCGAACCAAAGAATTATCGGGTCTTCGTCATTGTCGGTAGGCGGGCAGTGATCGAATCGAGTTATTCGACGGTAATTTGTGCTCCCGTCTATTCGAACTGTTTGGGCCTTGAAACGGAAGTTGAGGTCGGCATAGACGAAGGGCTAAAACATCATAGTTGTGTCCGATGCGATGAGTTGTACAGCCTGCATAAATCCGCGTTAACAAATTTTGTCGGCCGGCTTTCAGACTTAAAAATGGCGAAATTAAATCAGGCATTGAAGATCGCATTGGAAATCGAATCATGCATTCCTTGATCTCGACAACCTAGAATTCTGGGTTGTTAGACCACCTAAGCGTAAAATTGGAAGTATAAAATTATGAGAATCAGAACACAGTTGATCATCGAAGACTCGGTGCTTGCAAAAATTGACGAGATCGCCGGAGAGAAACACCGCCGTGCGATCATCATCGACACCGCTCTTCGCGAATACATCGCCCGCGAAGAGAAAAAACCAAAGGCAGTCTCCGCGGACGCAGCTACGGTTGCGAAGAAGGGTAAATAATGACGGCAGTAAAACAAACGATCATGTGGGATGTTGATAAAATTAGAAAGGACTTTCCCATTTTGTCGCAGACCGTCAACGGCAAACCGCTCGTCTATCTCGACAACGGGGCTTCGTCGCAGGTGCCGCAGAGTGTGATAGACCGCACCTCGAAATACCTGAGCGAGGAGCATTCGAACATTCATCGCGGCGTGCATTACCTCTCGCAGCACGCGACGACCGCGTACGAGGCCGCGCGTGAAAAGGTAAAACGCTTTATCAACGCACGCGAAGCAAAAGAGTGCATCTTCGTTCGCGGCACGACCGAGGGCGTCAATCTGGTCGCACATTCGTACGGGCGGAAGTTCATCGGCGAAGGCGACGAGATCCTCGTCTCGCAGATGGAGCACCATTCGAACATCATCCCGTGGCAGATGATCGCCGAAGAAATGGGAGCGAAGGTCGTGATGATCCCGATGAATGAACGCGGCGAACTGATCATCGACGAATACGAAAACCTACTTAACGAACGCACCAAAATGGTCGCGCTCACGCACGTTTCGAACAGCCTCGGGACCGTAAATCCCGTCAAAGAGATGATCGCGACTGCGCATAAATTCGGTGTGCCGGTGTGTGTTGACGCAGCTCAGAGCGTGCCGCATTTTCCGGTCAATGTGCAGGACCTCGACGCTGATTTCTTTATATTTTCGGGCCACAAAATGTTCGGCCCGACGGGCAGCGGCGTGATGTACGGCAAACGTGAATGGCTCGACCAGATGCCGCCGTATCAGACCGGCGGCGGAATGATCCGCACGGTCAGTTTTGAGGGCACAACGTTCGCCCCGATCCCTGACAAATTCGAGGCTGGTACGCCCGCGATCGCAGCCGGCATCGGCCTCGGAGCAGCGATCGATTACATAAACGCTATCGATTTCGAAGCCGCGGCCGCGTACGAACACGAACTGCTTGAATACGCGACTGAGCGGTTAGGGGGCATTCCGGAGGTAAAAATAATCGGTACGGCCGCCGAAAAAGCGTCGGTCCTTTCGTTTACCATCGAAGGCATTCACCCGCACGACATCGGCACGATCCTCGACCAACAAGGCATTGCTGTCCGTGCCGGCCACCACTGCGCCCAGCCCGTGATGGAATTCTTCGACGTACCCGCGACCGCTCGTGCGAGTTTTGCGTTTTATAATACGAGAGAGGAAGTCGATAAATTGGCCGATGCGGTGCAGAAGGTCATTGAAGTTTTTGCCTAAGGTAGAAACACGACCGGTAGGGAGTATGTTCTTCGATCTACAATGCTCATAAAAGTTATGATCATCGAAACCCTAAAAGACCTTTACGACCGCGATCTCAAAAAGCTTAGAACGGAGATCGAGAGCTACCGGAACGAAGCCGCAATGTGGACGGTCAGCGGCGAGATCGCAAATTCGGCCGGTAACCTGTGTCAGCATCTCGTTGGCAATTTGAAGTCGTTTATTGGAGCTAACCTCGGCGATTCGGGCTATGTGCGTCAGCGCGATCTGGAGTTTTCCAACAAAAACACGCCGCGGGCCGACTTGCTGAAAATGATCGACGAAACCGCCGAGGCCGTCGAATCAACACTCGACAGGCTGATGCCCGAACAGCTCGACCAAGTTTATCCAATGGTCGTTTTCACCGACCGAACCGAACCGATGACTACCGGTTGGTTTCTCGTTCATCTCGCGACCCATCTCAATTATCATCTCGGGCAGATCAACTATCACCGGAGATTGTTCGACTCAGAATAAGCTCATTTGTGAGTGAGGTCACATCAATTTATTGAGACCTGGTAAACACTCTCGCTATGTATTCAGATCTCTACATCGCACAACACTCGAAGATGCGGCCCGTTCAGGAGATCGCCGAGCAACTCGGCCTGACGCCTGACGACATGGACCTCTACGGCAGCCCGTATATCGCCAAGCTGCGGCTAAGCGTGCTCGATAAGCTCAAGGACCGGCCGACCGCCAAATACATAGACGTTTGGGCGATCACTCCAACCCCGCTTGGCGAAGGCAAATCGACTACGCTCATCGGTTTGGGCGAAGCGATGAAACACCTCGGCAAGAAAGCCGTCGTCTCGCTTCGTAAGCCTAAAATCGCTCATCTTCGCCGCCCGCGCACGGCTGATCCGCAAAGCCAAACCAAAACGCGCAATGCTAATGCATTTTTATCCTGAATGGGACGAGGTCGGTTTCTCTGAGAACTGAAGAAATTTGAACCGATGTGTGAGGTGATCGAGGCGGTGGATGGGCTGACGGTTGATATTTCCGGACAAACTGAAAACTAAAAAGTGAAAACTAAGAACGGTTTTTAGTTCTCACTTTCCACTTATCAGTTTTTTCGGAAATTTAATTTGTGACGTTCCGCTTTGCCATTGCCATAAGTTCTTCGGGCATCCATTTGGCAGTGACTTTTTCTTCAGCACCGGCGATGCCTTTGTTGCGGTTTCGCCATTCCTTGGCGGGGTCGTCTTCGCGGCCGGATTGTTTTGGGTAATTTTCGACCTGTTCGAGGCTGATGATTATGCCCTGGGCGATGTCGTTCCAGTCTTCGTTATGGATACCGCGAAGCACCACCGGCAAACCCGCCGTCCAGTCTTCCTCAGGAGCGATGTTGTCGTACTCAGGTATCGTCAAATATGCCGTGTCGGGGAACTTTTGGCCGCCAAATTCACTGACGATCTGTGCCTTGACGTCTTTGTAAGAGGCATTTGGGTTGGCCGTACGCATCTCCAAAGCCCGGCGGAAAATGTCTGAAACTGTTGCTTGGTTGCTCATCGTATTAGCCAAAGATTAACACAAATAGTCGCCGATAAGAAAAATCTAGTTTCCAACTATTTGCTTGTCAGGACGCATCTGAAAAGTTAGTCTTTTTACCGAGAGGAATTATTGATGAAAAGCATCTTTGCACTTGTGATCTTGTTAGCCGGATTGACGGTGGCTTTTGGGCAGAATGAGCAAGCCCCGATCGTCGAAAAGGAGATCAGTTATAAAAACTGGACCTACAAGAGCGTTCGGACCGGCGAGGATGTCACGCTGCGGGAGGCCGCGGCCGGAAAAAAGCTTGTGATCGTCGTCTATTTCGCCGCCTGGTGTGGCAACTGGAGATACGATGCGCCGATGCTCAATCGGCTCTATGAAAAATACAAAGGCAACGGCCTCGAGTTCATCGGCGTCAGCGAGTACGATTCGGTATTCAACACTAAGACCGGTCTCGAAAAGTTGAAGGTTACGTTCCCAGTGGTTTCCGAATCGGAAATGCGAGCCGACAAGCAAACGACGCAGCATTACAAATACCGCACGCTCACCGGCGACTTTCGCGGCTGGGGTTCGCCGTGGTACATCTTCCTCGAACCTGCGACTTTCGAGAAAAAAGGTGACGTGCTCGTTAAGAAAACCTCAGTCATCAACGGCGAAATGATAGAAGCCGAAGGCGAAAAGTTCATCCGTGAAAAACTTGGACTGCCCGCCGTTGAAGCAAAAGCGGCGGTCGCTGGAAAAGAAAAGGTCGAGGTCTGCGACCCCGACAAACCATCTACCTCAACTCTAAAAAAACCATAACCATCTAAGATTATTAGCCACTGATAAACACAGATTACGCGTATATGAGTTCTAATTCTACCTGCGTTTCTTTCTATTTATCTGTGGTTAATTCCTGTTCTCTGAAACTAAGGAAGGGCGACAAGAGTACTCGCGAGTCGTTCGACGACCGAAACCAATGGCCGTCCTGATTCAGTGTATTTCCCGGCAACTGCGAGGTCTTGCGACTCGCCAACGAGATCGGTGACGCCTTGTATATTGACCAAATATTTCTTTAGCGAGGGCTTTGTTTTGAATTCGACCTCGAGCACGGCCATTCCTGCCTGTAGATTTCGTATTGTTTGGGTAAATGCTCTTTTGTTCGTCGCGTTTAGTGTGAGGGCGGCGGTGTTCGCCTTTGGGTCTCGGTCAACGTCCTCGATCCCTTTGGCGATGCTGCCGAGCAGATAGAGGAACTTTGTTACGTTCATTATCTGTACGGCGACCTTGTCGGCGCCGTCTTTTAGTTCCACCATCGATGTCGCGGCGATGGTCGTTGCCGCAGGTTTTTTGGGTGTTGGTTTGGCCTTTTGGGCAAGAGCCGTTGACGAGAAAATTACTAGTAGAATTGCCGCGATGATCGCTAGTCTGGAGGTGTTCATAATGTTATCTGTTTGTTCAAAGACTGATAAAAATCTTATCATAATGAAGATGCCAGAAAGGTTATTAGAGGTTCGCCGCGTTGGGCGTATTGATTACACCACGTCGCTGGAGCTGCAAAAAGAGCTTGAAACGGACGTGATTACGCGCCGCGAGCAGGATTATCTGTTGTTGCTCGAACATCCGCATACATTCACGCTCGGGCGGCGTTCGAAAAATGACGGCGTACTCGCAACGGCGGAAATGCTGCGAAAGCTCGGCGTCGAGATCCACGAGATCAATCGCGGAGGCCGCGTGACGTATCACGGGATAGGTCAGATCGTCGGTTATCCGATAATCTCGCTCTCGCCAGATCGCGAAGACGTCCACAAATACGTCCGCGATCTCGAAGAGGTTCTGATCCGCACAATGGCGGATTTCGGCATCGACGCTTTCCGCATCGAAGGCCTCACCGGCGTTCACACGATCGACGGCAAGGTCGCCGCCATCGGCGTCCATATCAAACGCTGGGTGACGACACACGGCTTCGCGTTAAATGTAAACACCGACCTC
>JANLTF010000073.1:0-4670 GCA_031362825.1 Acidobacteriota bacterium
TTGGCTTTCGTTTTCTCGCCTGTTACGCCGGGGCGGACGGCCTCGCGTTTTAGTTCGAGTTTTGCATCGCGGATCGAGGAGATGGAGATATCAGAGAACGCCGGACTCCAATCTTTGCGGGTTAACAAGCCGCCGAGCCAGAGAGTGTAGAGTGCTTTGACCGTAACAGGTTCGGGGAGTGTTCGGTCGGCGATAAGGTCGTGGGCCTTGATCTCGTTGTCACTGAACTTTGATAGTATGACCAGTTCATTTTGAACGAGCGCGAGTTGGGTCCCGTCCCACTCGGATCGGCAGAACGATTCGTCGAGGCTGCGAAACCGACCGAGAACGGTTTGAACAGGCAAGCATCGACCGTACTCGATAAGCAGTTCGGACGTTTCGATATTGAACGCGAGACCGTCGCGCAGCCGTGCCAGCGAAGTGAAATTCCATTCGCCCTCGATCCAGCTCATCACGTCGATAACGATCGCTTTGATCTGTTCAACGAACAAGTCGTCGCATTCGGCCTTTGTCAGGAACGACTTTTCCTGCAGGAAGGCGGCAAACTCGAAATCGTTAGTAAAATTTGGTATCTGGGCAAGGTCGTCACGGTTCAGCCGCTTTCGCGTCAGCAACATGTCAAAGAGGCGAGACGAACGGGCATTTGAGACGGCGAACGCGATAACGCCTTGTTTGAAATAAAGGATGCACTTGCGGTCCTTGTCGGACACGCGCAGGCTGCCGGTCAGCCGCGCGTGCGAAATCTCAGCCACGAGTTCGGCGGAAGGATGCGTCAGGAAATTTCCCGATAATTCGAGTGCGGATTGAGGTTGAGGAGTCATTTAGTGCGAACTGAGGTTGACGAAGCAGCGTAGGGAGCCTCTTTAGATGATAACAAATCTTAGGCAGAAAAGTTAAGAACTATTTTTCGCATTTCGCGCATTGATTTGATAGCATTTGGTGACGCAACCGCCTTATTAAAAATGGACAAAGATCTGGAAATTCGTGAATGTGCGACGCTTGAGGCCTTGGCCGAGTGTGTGCAATTGCAGCGTGACGTTTTTGCGTTGCCCGAGGTCGAACTGTCGCCTGTGAGGCACTTTATCGTGACGAGAAATGCCGGCGGATTTACGCTCGGTGCGTATGATGGCGGACGTTTGGCCGGATTCGTTTTGAGCGTGCCGGCGGTCGTTCGCGGCGAACAGGCTTACTATTCGCATATGACCGGAGTTCGCGGCGAATATCAAAGCCTCGGGATCGGAGCCCGATTGAAATGGGCGCAGCGGGAGCGTGCATTGGCCGCGGGCGTCAAATATATCAAGTGGACGTTCGAGCCTGTGAAGGCGCGTAACGCCTATTTTAATCTCGAAAAGCTCGGCGCGACGGTGAACGAATTTGAAGTGAATTTCTACGGAACGGATTACGGCACAGCTCCGGAGACGGCGGGCGAAAAATTTGGCCTTGCGAGCGACCGACTGTTCGCGGAATGGGACCTCGAAAGTGACAAAGTAGAGGCTCTGGCGGCAGGTGAAAAATATACCGAAACACGCGAGCCCGCGGCCGTTGTCGAGATAATGCCCGACTGGCTGAGCCTTGTCGAGGCCGATCCGGCGGCGGCCCTTGCGGAGCAGATCAGTATTCGCGGCGGGTTTCAGGCGGCATTTGCCGCCGGGATGGTCGGACGTGGATTTCGGCGTGATGATGAGCGTCCGGCTTATCTTTTGTATGCAAGTTGACCTAGCTGCCTTGCCGTGCTCATTTTACGGTTAACAGCTTACGGCTAACAGTTGGAAGTCATTTAGTTGGTAGTTAGTTAGTAGTTGAAGGTATGACGCGGTTCGAGATCGACCCTGATATTCGAAAAGCCAAAACACTAGCGTCCGATTTCTATATAGATCCGGCGTTTTTTGAGTTGTCTAAAGAAAAGATCTTTGCTAGAACCTGGCAGTTTTTAGGCAGGGCGGACGAGGTTGAGATTTTGAAACCCGCTACTATCTTGCCCGGATTTTTGGACGAGCCTGTATTGCTGGTCAAAACGGACGATTCGATCAAATGCCTCTCAAATGTCTGCACACATCGCGGCAAGATCTTGGTCGAAGAGCCGTGTAAAGCCGATCTTATCCGCTGCGGCTACCACGGGCGGCGGTTTTCACTCGACGGCAAATTTATGTCGATGCCGGAGTTCGAGGGTGTCGAGGATTTTCCATGTGAAAGCGATGATCTGAGCCAACTCGCATTCGCTGAGAGACAGGGATTTTTGTTTGCGTCGCTCGATCCTCGCGAGCCGTTTGAGTCGTTTGTCAATGATGCGGCCGCGAGATTTGCTGATGACAACTACGGTGATCTTCGGCTGACCTCCACCCGCGAATACCAAGTAAACGCACATTGGGCTCTGTATTGTGAGAATTATCTTGAAGGGTTTCATATTCCGTATGTCCACCAGACATTGAACTCTGTTGTCGATTACGGCAGCTATACGACAGAGACGTTTCGGTATTCGAGTTTGCAGACAGGGTATGACGATTCGGGAGCAGTCGCGGCAAGATATTTGTACCTCTTTCCAAATTTGATGTTCAATTTTTATCCTTGGGGCATCTCGGTCAATATTGTTAGGCCCGTGGCGGCGTCGAAGACTGTCGTCGAATTTATTACATATGTCAGCGACGAATCGCTATTAGATAAAGGTGCCGGGGCCGACCTTCACGGTGTCGAAATGGAAGACGAGGCCGTTGTCGAAAGCGTACAGGGTGGGATCAGATCACGGTTCTATTCACATGGCCGATATTCACCGACGCGTGAGCAGGGAACACATCATTTTCACGGGTTGATCGCGGAATTTATGAATTTATGAGTGCAGATATCCAAATCGAGATCGAACATCTGCGGGCCGAGATCAATCGCAACAGCGATTTGTATTACCAATCCGATGCGCCGGAGATCTCGGATTTTGAGTTCGACAAATTGCTCGAGCTTCTGAAAGAGCTTGAGACCGAGCATCCGGAACTTGTTACTCCTGACAGCCCGACGCAACGCGTCGGCGGCAAGGCGACTAGCTTGAAACCGTTTACGCATACGGTCGCGCTGATGTCGCTGGATAACTCGTACAATCTTGACGACCTCAAGGCGTTTACTGAGCGATGCGAAAAGCTCGCCGAGGGACGTAGCCTCGATTACGTTGCTGAGCTAAAGATCGACGGCCTGAGCGTTTCGCTTCATTACGAACACGGAATTCTCGTGACCGGTGCGACGCGCGGTGACGGTTCGCAGGGCGATGAGGTGACGCAGAATGTTAAGACCATTCGGTCGATACCGCTAAAGCTCAAGATGGACGCACCGGCACACGCTGAAGTTCGCGGTGAGGTGTTTTTGTCGCGGTCGCAGTTTTCAAAGATCAACGCCGAACTCGAGATGCAGGGCGAGAAGACGTTTGCCAATCCGCGCAATTGTGCGTCGGGGACGCTACGGATGCTCGATTCGGCAGTTGTGGCTTCGCGTAGGCTGGATATGTTTCCGTATGATGCGTTTACGGGCGCGTCGAAGATGTTTGTGACGCACTCCGAGGTTTTTGAGTGGTGCGGACGCAATGGTTTTAACGTAAATCCGCATCGCAGTGTGTGCTCCGATTTTGAGGAACTGGCGGCATTCATCGCGGACATGGAAACCGTTCGAGATGGCCTCGATTACGAGATCGACGGCGTTGTTGTAAAGGTAAATTCGACTGCGTTACAGGATGAATTCGGAACGACGACGAAGGCACCGCGTTGGGCGATCGCGTATAAATATCCGGCACGACAGGCAACGACGCGGCTGCTCGGCATCGGTATTCAGGTTGGCCGAACGGGAGCTTTGACGCCCGTCGCGCACCTCGAACCAACCTTGCTCGCCGGCACGACCGTTGCCCGGGCTTCGCTCCATAACGAAGACGAGATCAAACGGCTTGGGCTCAAGATCGGCGATCACGTAATGATCGAAAAAAGCGGTGAGATCATTCCGCAAGTCTTGTCAGTCGTGGCCGCAAAACGAGATGGCAGTGAGACGGAATTTGAGTTTCCGCGTGTTTGTCCTGTCTGTGGATCGGATGCTGTGAGGCCCGAAGGCGAGGCGGTCCGCCGCTGCACGAATGATGTTTGTCCCGCGAAGGTCCAGGCTCGCGTTTTGTATTTCGCATCACGAAAGGCGATGGACATTGAGGGGCTGGGCGAAGTGCTTGTCGAGACGCTCGTAGATAACGGCTCGATCAAGGACGTTGCGGATCTCTATCAGCTTACCGTCGAGCAGATCGCTTCGCTCGAACGAATGGCGGAGAAATCGGGTACAAATTTGATAGACCAGATCGAAGCGAGCAAAACTCGCGGCCTGCAGCGTTTGCTCTACGGCATCGACATTCGCCACGTCGGCGAGCGTTACGCCAAGATCCTCGCCAAACATTTTCGCTCGATCGACAGGCTTGCTGAGGCCAGCGTTCAGGAGCTCGACGACATTCACGAGATTGGTTTGTCAGTAGCCGAGAGCGTTTACGAATGGTTCCGCGACGAGCGAAACATGGACCACGTTTTACGCCTCAAGGACGCCGGCGTCAAAACCGAAACGGAAGCCGCCTAGACCGCGATGCTCGACGATCGCTTCAACGGCAAAACCTTCGTCCTCACCGGCAAACTCGAAAACTACACCCGCGACGAAGCCGCCAAACT
>JANLTF010000451.1:0-8260 GCA_031362825.1 Acidobacteriota bacterium
TTGATCTTTTCGTGGATGAGTCTTGACATTGGCCTTGCTCCGTAGCGGGCGTCGAAGCCGTTAATTGCAAGCCATTCGCGAGCCTCTTCGGTGAGTTTTACGAGTACTCGTTTTTCAGCGAGCTGGCCGTTTAGTTCGTTGATAAATTTATCGACGATCAGCTTGATAACATCGATATCGAGAGCCTTAAACGGCACCCATGCGTCGAGTCGGTTGCGAAACTCCGGTGTGAAAGTCCGCTCGATAACTCCTTTGGCGTTGCCTTTCGTGTCGGCGGAGTTGCGAAAGCCCATTCCGCCGCTTGATAGTTCTCTCGCACCGGCGTTGGTTGTCATGATGAGGATCACGTTACGAAAATCGGCCTTTTTGCCATTGTTGTCGGTCAGAGTTGCCGAATCCATCACCTGCAACAGCAGATTGAAAAGATTAGGATGGGCCTTTTCGATCTCATCAAGTACGAGAACAGCGTGCGGCGTCCGCATTATCGCTTCGGTCAGCAGGCCGCCCTGATCAAACCCTACATATCCGGGCGGCGCGCCGATCAGACGTGAGACGGTGTGTGGTTCGGCGTATTCACTCATATCGAACCGTAGAAATTCGACGCCGAGGATTTCTGCAAGCTGTTTCGAAACCTCAGTCTTACCAACGCCCGTCGGCCCCGAAAACAGGAACGATCCGATAGGTTTAGTCTGTGCACCAAGCCCGGCACGCGATATTTGTATAGCATCGACGATGGCGTCAATAGCTTCGTTCTGGCCAAAGATCGCTTTTTTGATATCGTCGCGAAGTGTCCTGAGCCGCTGCTTCTCGTCGGCAACGACTGTTTTTGGCGGGATCTTTGCCATTCGGGCGATCGTATTCTCGACCATTTGTACGCTGATCTTTTTCGGCCGACGGCTCGCGGGCAACAGTTTGACTGCGGCACCGACTTCGTCGATAACGTCGATAGCTTTGTCGGGCAAGAATCGGTCGTTGATGTACTTTCCGGCAAGCTCTGAGGCCGTTTTGAGCGATTCGTTACTGTATCTGACGCCGTGATACTGTTCGTAAAACCGCTTGAGGCCTTTGAGAATTTCGTAAGTTTCCTCAACGGTGGGCTCGTTGATATCGATCTTTTGAAATCGCCTAGCAAGAGCACGGTCGCGGTCAAATGCCGCCTTGTACTCGGCATGCGTGGTCGAACCGATACACCTCAATGCACCGTCGGCCAATGCAGGTTTCAAAATATTTGACGCGTCCATCGAGCCGCCTGAAACGGCTCCCGCACCGACGATCGTGTGGATCTCGTCGATAAACAAAATCGCATTTTCTTGTTCTTTCAGTTCGTTGATGATCCCTTTGAACCGCTGTTCAAAATCGCCTCGATATCGCGTTCCCGCGAGGACCGCTCCCATATCAAGCGCGAATATCTTGGCTCCCTGCAAAACTTCGGGCACATCACCTTCGCTAATCTTGAGCGCGAGACCTTCGGCCAACGCTGTCTTACCAACACCTGGTTCGCCAACATAAAGCGGGTTGTTTTTCTTGCGTCGGCAAAGAACCTGAATGGTGCGTTCGATCTCGGCAGAGCGCCCAACTATTGGATCTATTTCACCCGCAGCCGCCTTTGCCACTAGCTCTACCGTGAAACTCTCAAGCGGCTTCTTTCGAGGCTGGCCTCCGCCGAACGGGCCGCCGTCAAAATCCTCGTCATCTACGCCGTCTGGGAGCGGCTCGCCGTAATCGACCTTTGAGATGCCATGCGAAATGTAATTTAAGATGTCGAGCCGCGAAACTCGTTGCTGCAGCAAAAGATATACAGCATAAGACTGCTCAGCCTGATACATCGACGCCAGAATATTACCGCCATCAACCGCCCCTTGCCCGCTGCCCTCGGCCTGCAAGACCGCGTATGAGATCGTTGACTGAAATGTTGAGGTAAGCTCGGGCATTGACTTAACGCCCTCAGGCATTTTCTCGAGCGTCTTTTCGAAATACTCCTGCAAAGCACGGGCGATCTCATCGATCTCAGCTCCGCAATTGAACAAGATCTCGCGTGCCGCCGCGTCTTCGAGCAACGCAAACAGCAGATGCTCAAGGGTCACGAACTCGTGCCGATGACGAACCGCTTCGTCGACAGCGTAGCTCAAAGTTTCTTCTAATTCTCTCGTCAGCATCTTTCAAATATCTTAACAGTTTTCGCCGGAATGAAAATACTTTGTTCGAGCAAGTTAGATAAATCGAACACCCTCAGGATGTATGTGAGATACGTAAACGTTGAAGTCAATACCGGTTTCCGCATACGCAGACCGCATTGCAAGGGCAACAGCATCTGCTGTTTCTGCAGTTTCGCTGATCATAAACACCGATGGCCCTGAGCCCGAGATACCGCCACCCAAAGCACCGACGGCAAGGCTGGCACGTTTTACGTCGTCAAATTTCGGGATCAACGAGCTGCGAACAGGTTCGACGATAGTATCGACCATCGACCGCGCGATCAGGCCGTAATCACCCTTTGCAAGAGCGGCAACGAGCGCCCCGAGATTACTCCAATTGAGCACCGCTTCTTTTAACGGAACCTGTTGTGGCAAGATCGCCCTTGCTTCACTCGTTTTGATCTCGATCTGCGGATGAATGACGGTCGCGAAAAGCTTTGGAAAGTCTATCTCGACTATGTCGAGCGGCTCAGTCGAGCGTACCAACGTAAAACCGCCGAATATGCACGGTGCCAGATTGTCAGCATGTCGCGACCCTGAGGCCAGCATCTCTCCCGCCATCGCGATCTCAATAAGCTCGATCTTTGAAAACCGGTCGCCGATCAATCGGTTCGCTGCGACAACAGCTCCACATGCGCTAGCTGAACTCGAACCGATTCCGCTGCCGGGCTTAATATGTTTTGTGATCTCGACCTCGAATCCGTGCCCCAACTGGGCTGAGGCGATCATTGCTTGCAGTGCGACGCCGGCTACGTTCTTTTCGGGTACCGTCGAAAGTTGAAAGCCATCGTGGTGCCCGATCCGCACTTCGTTCTCATCGATCTTTCGAACCGTCATTTCGTCATAAGGCTCGCTCAAGGCAAACCCGAGACAATCAAATCCACACACCACATTTGAAACAGTTGCTGGCGCCAGCACCCTTACTTCGTCCATATTTCGTGAAACAGTCCAAGCCGTATATCATCTAGGCTTTGAGATTCTCATCAACAGATGCATTACTTTAGCACAAACCGAACCTCGCCTCATGTCTCATTCCGCGACGCTGTTCTCGCCGGACAGCCTAGTGACAAGGGCCTTTATTTCCCTTCCCAGATACCAAAACTCGAACCTGCGTTTATCGACAGCCTGCAAACCCAGTCCAACGAACAGATCGCATTCGACGTGATTCGGCCATTTGTCGGAGGCGGCATTCCCGACGATACGCTCTTCGAGATCTGCAACGAGACGGTCAATTTTGATTTTCCCCTTGTCGAGGTATCAAATCGGATCTCGACACTCGAACTTTTTCACGGGCCGACGCTGGCGTTTAAGGATGTTGGGGCCAGGTTTATGAGCCGCTGTCTGCGGTACTTTTCGAAAGATAATGAAGAAAAGACTGTCGTCGTGGTTGCAACGTCAGGCGACACGGGCGGAGCGGTCGCTGCGGGTTTTCACGAGGTCGAGGGAATCGAAGTTATTATTCTTTATCCAAAGGGTAAGGTCAGCAAAGTGCAAGAATTGCAGTTGACAACGCTTGGCGGGAATGTGACTACATTGGAATTACGAGGCAATTTCGACGACTGTCAGACGCTTGCAAAACAGGCTCTTGCTGACAATGATCTACGATCAAGAGGCCATCTCACATCCGCAAATTCGATCAATGTCGCCCGATGGCTGCCGCAGCAATTTTATTATTTTTACGCCCTAAAACAATGGAACGGTGAACCGCCGGTTATCTCAGTACCAAGCGGAAACTTTGGCAATCTTGCGTCCGGGATCCTTGCCCACATATCAGGTTTGCCCGTCAAAAAATTTATCGCCGCCTGCAACGCCAATGATGTGGTACCGAGGTTTATGCAAACCCAAACCTACGAACCGCATTCGTCAGTCGCCACGCTGTCGAACGCAATGGATGTCGGAGCACCAAGCAATTTCGTGCGAATCCTAGAAATCTTCGAAAATAATTTTATAGATCTCAAGCAAAAACTTGAGTCGGTAAGCGTTTCTGATGAGACGACTGAAAAGACGATGCGTGAGGTTTACTCACAATGTAATTACATTCTGGACCCGCACGGCGCGGTTGGATTTTGGGCGCTTTCCGATCACCTTAAACGATATCCTGACTCAAAAGGGATTGTCCTAGAAACAGCCCATCCTGTGAAATTTGATTCGGTAAATGAGATAATTGGCACGCAAGGTGACATTCCAGCGTCGGTCAAAAGCCTCATGTCTCAAAAAAAGGAAAGCATCGAGATAGATAACGACTACACACAGGTAAAAGATATACTATTGTCCAAAATATGAAGGTTCTGAAATTTGGCGGCTCGTCTGTTGGCAGCGCGGATACAATAAAGCAAGTTGTCGAGATCATCCGCACGACACGTGAGGCTGGCCCGTGCGCCGTTGTGCTGTCGGCAATGCAAGGCACGACCGATTCGTTGATCGAAGCCGGCCGATCTGCTGAGCGCGGCGACGACGGATACATAGAGATCCTTAGTAATATTGGCGAACGACATGCCAAAACTATCAACGAGCTTTTTGGAGGCGACGAGCATAACGCGATCACTGATTTTGTCGAAACGGCCGTCAAGGAACTCGAAAACCTGTGCGAAGGTGTCCGCCTGATTCGAGAACTTTCGTCCAAAACGCTCGATCGAATTCTAAGTTTTGGCGAGATAGTATCTTCGAGAATTGTTGCGGCAAATCTCTCCGCCGAAAACATCGACAACGAATGGATAGACAGCCGTTTGCTGATCCAAACCGACTCCTCGCACGGTTTTGCGACCGTCGATTTTGTTGAAACAAATAAGCGGATCACTGAACACATTAGTGCCTCGACGATCGACGTCCATTTATTTCCCGGCTTCATTTCGGCTGATCCGAACGGGTATACGACGACACTTGGACGCGGTGGGTCGGACTATACGGCGGCGATCATCGCGGCGGCTATTGATGCCGATGTCCTCGAGATATGGACCGATGTTTCCGGCATGATGACGGCCGATCCGCGATTTGTCCGCAACGTCAGGCAAATTTCGCATATCACCTATCGCGAGGCGATGGAGCTTTCGCACTTCGGCGCCAAGGTCATTTATCCACCGACGATCCAGCCTGTTATGGCAAAAGGAATTCCGATCCTTGTCAAAAATACATTCGAACCCGAGGACCACGGCACGCTGATAGAATCGGAATCTGCCGCAAGAAGCGAGATGATCCGCGGGATCACAAGCATCGACAAGATCACCGTCCTAAGCCTCGAAGGCAGCGGTATGGTCGGGATCCCGGGCTTTTCAAAACGGCTGTTCGATGCTCTGTCGCGTGCCTCTATCAACGTAATTCTGATCACGCAAAGCTCGTCGGAACATTCGATCTGCGTCGCGATCGAAGACAAATATGCAAGTGAAGCCAAACAAGCTGTAGATCGAGAATTCGAATACGAGATCGCTGTCGGCCGTATCGACCCGCTCGGCGTCGAAAACGGCTTTTCTATCCTTGCCCTCGTCGGCGACAATATGAAAGAGCACACCGGCGTCAGCGGCAAGATGTTTACGACGCTCGGTAATAACGGCATCAATATTCACGCGATCGCGCAAGGCTCCAGCGAGCGAAACATCTCTGCGATCATTTCATCCAAAGACGTGCGGAAGGCCGTTAACACTTTACACGAAGAGTTCTTCTCGGACGGCAATAAACAGATCAACGTCTTTATCGCCGGAGTTGGAACGGTCGGCAGCCGTTTGATCGGTCAACTCCGGGCACAGCATCAACACCTTTCGGACGAGTTGCGGTTGAATGTTCGAGTCGTCGGGATAGCGAATAGCAGACAAGCGTTGCTCGCCGACGAAGGCATCGACCTCTCCGAGTTTAAAAACGATCTAATCGCTGCTCCGACGATGAAGATATCGGAATTCGCAGATTCGATCATTGAACAGAACCTGCGTAATTCGGTGTTCGTCGATGTCACTGCGAGTTCGGATGTTGTTGGCGTCTATGACAAACTTCTGGCGAAGAGTATCTCAGTCATAGCCTGCAACAAGGTCGCGGCCTCGTCGGAATACGAGAAATACTTAGGTTTAAAAGACACTGCCCGCGAATTCGGCACTAATTTTTTCTTCGAAACAAATGTCGGTGCCGGTCTGCCGGTCATTAATACGCTAAATGATTTGCTTCGTAGCGGAGACCGCGTGAACCGCATCGAAGCTGTCTTGTCCGGCACGCTCAATTTCGTTTTCAATAACTACGACGGCAGTCGCAAGTTTGCCGAAGTCGTCCGGCAGGCTCAGGACGAAGGCTACACCGAACCAGATCCGCGACTCGACCTGAGTGGAACAGACGTCGCCCGCAAGATCTTGATCTTGGCGCGCGAAGCGGGTCACCGTATTGAAATGGAAGACATTTCGAACACGGCATTCCTGCCCGAATCGTGTATGGCTGGGAGTGTTGATGATTTTTACACCGAAATGGACAGGCAGGAATCGCATTTCCGCAAACTGCTAGACGACGCTCAAGCTCAGGGTCTGACTCTAAAATATATAGCGTCGTTCGACAATGGTCGAGCTTCGGTTGGCCTGCAATCGATCGGCCCGGATCACAATTTTGCGAATCTCTCGGGCAAGGATAACGCCGTTCTTTTCTATACAAACCGTTACAGCGAACAACCGCTTGTCATTAAAGGCGCCGGAGCGGGAGCCGATGTGACTGCGGCTGGAGTTTTCGCCGACATTATTCGAGCGGCTCGCTAGCAAAAGCGAGCCGCCGCCGCTTTTTCATCAATCTAGCTCGCCGAATTTTCCCATCTGAAAATCGCGTAATGCAGTTCTGATCTCTTCCTGAGTGTTCATCAGGAACGGCCCGTATTGAGCGATCGGTTCGTTCAGCGGCTCGCCACTCATGACAAGCAAAATGCTATCCTCCAAAGCCTCGACGGTGAATTGCTCGCCTTCGCGTTCGAATAGGGCGAGATGGTTAGTGGCAAGGTCTTCGGAATCATTGAATCTTGCCGAACCTTCGATAGCCAATATCGCTGTCGTGTATCCAGCCGGATAATCGAGTTCGACTTTTTCGCCTTTCTTCATCTTCAGGTTGTAAAGATGTACTGGCGAGAATGTCGAAGCAGGTCCTTTCACGCCTGCGAATTCACCAGCAATGACCTCGACCTCGCCGCCCTTTGGCAAACTCACTCTGCCCATTTCGGCATTTGTCACCGCCTGATATTTCGGCTCGGTCATCTTATCTTTCGCACGTAGGTTGACCCAAAGCTGCACCATCTGGAACGGCCCGCCCTGACGGTTAGACTCCTTTTCGTGATACTCCTTATGGAGCAAACCGCTGCCGGCGGTCATCCACTGAACGTCGCCTTCGCCGATCACGCCGCCGTTGCCGCGGCTGTCGTGATGTTCGACTTTGCCTTTATAAGCTATGGTCACGGTCTCAAACCCGCGATGTGGATGCGGCCCGACACCAAACGGCTCCTCACGCGGCGGAAAATCCGTGAGCGATCCGTAATCGAGCAAAAAGAACGGACTCATCCTCTCGCCCGTCAATGGCCCATGCGGAAAGAACCCATGCACGTTAAATCCGTCACCAACCCAATGCTTAGGCGGCGGGGCAATGATCCTTTCAACTTTCTTGGTAACAGCAGACATTTTCGTTTTCATAATTTCTCCTCGTGTCGACGCGATGGGCGTCGTTGCATAAGAAGAGTTTACATCCGACTCAGCGGCAACACATCGGCAATTGCGGTTACGGAAACCTAATACTTTTGGGAGAAGCGCCAAATTTGGCCGTTTCTAATACCTTATCTTTTTCTGGCAACCATAAGTCCATCGCGGATAGGAAGAAGAATGTTCTCAACCCGATCGTCAGCCAGAATTTTCTGATTATAATCGTGCAAGGCCTGTGTATTCTCATCCTTTTCTTCATCGAGTACCTGGCCGCTCCAGAGAACGTTATCAGCGATAATGAAGCCGCCGGTTCTTACTTTGTCGAAAACCAGATTATAGTAGTTCGAATAATTGGGTTTGTCTGCGTCGATGAATACAAGATCGAAAGTTTCATCAAGCGTTGGAATAATATCTGTCGCAAAG
>JANLTF010000475.1:0-7503 GCA_031362825.1 Acidobacteriota bacterium
CGATTCTGTTTGTAGAATATTTTGGGAACAACCGGAAACGCGCCGTAATGGTGCCGCATGATCCCATACAGGACGATTTCAGCAATCTCACTTCCTTTTCCACGGTCTTTTACGGAGTCCGTTAAACGTAAGCTTGAAGCGGCGAGAGCTAGACTAGTGTAGTGTTGATCGAAGTGATCTTCTCGATCCTTCGCGGACAGAGCAGTTTCCGCGATATTGTCCCAAATGAATTTTATTAACCGCTCCTTCCACCATTTCCCATCGTTAAACCCGATACCGAGACTTAAAACCTTTTTCCTGTCTATCGGACTTAGCTCAACGCCAGGAATGACATCAAGAAGTGTGTCGTTGATAAAGATCTCAAATGGGAACATATTGGGAATGAGTTTCAAAAGTCAATGAATCTTAGTACCGATACAGTGATTTGTAAAGGTATACTGCGATTCTCTTCCCGATTCGTTGCGGAACAGGACGTTGTAATTGCGGTTGCTGTTAAACGGCGGATCGAGATAAACGAGGTCAACGCTCTCGTCTTTGATGTGATCGCGGAGGATCTTTAGATTGTCGCCGTAGTAAAGAGTGGTCATCAGCGGTTGTCGGTCGTCGGTTGTCAGTTGTAAAGAGAAGAGCGCGGTGCTCAGTCTTGGCACGCTCCTTCACAGTCGCGTTTCCGCCTTTGCTCACGGGAAATTTAGCATTTACTCGTTATATTGGCAATGACACCGGAGGTGTCGTATGTTTATAGAAATTGTGCTCGCCAATTTTCGTACGACCCCGGCCGGGGTCGAATGTTTATTCATGGCCCCTTTTGCTATAAACATTTGACGCCGCTGGCGTCATTGGAATGCTGAGGTATTAAGAAAAAGAAATGAAAAGACGCTATTTTAAGATCGGAACTGTTGGAATATTTGCACTTATTGCTTTGACTGCGGCCTGTGCCCGAAATGGTGGTGGGAATGTTGAGGTTGCGGTCGAGAGCGTGCCGGTGGTTTCGCCGACTGTTTCGGGGCCGGATGGGGCGGAGCTTTATCGGGTGAATTGTGCGGTTTGTCATGGGGCGAAGGGCGAGGGCGATAAGAAGGGGATTCCGCTGATCAGCGGGCACGCTCTGAATCACACCGAGGCTCAGTACAACGCGCAGATCCGGTTTGGCAAGGGCACGAAGATGCCGGCTTTCAAGGACAAGATGACGGCGGAAGAGATCGCGGCGACCGTGAACTACGTAATGAACACCATCCAGGCAGGTTTGCCGCGTGGGACGAAGCATTGAGAAGAAATGGCGTTGGGATTCTGGCGTTGCTTGGAGGGCGGAGTTGCTTTACTATTCTCGGGACACAAAAACAAGAACATGAAAGAAGCGGCTATTACAGTTTTAGTTATCCTGACGTTTTGCTTAGCGGTGGCCGGGCAGACTTATAACAACTACACGAAAGAATACACGCTCGTCTCTCAGACCGAGGGGCAGACGGAGTCGGACCGGACGCATCGGATGGTATTGTGCGATTATCAGCCTTCGGGGTTGTACGTGAAACGCGGCGAGCGGATAACGTTAAGCGTCACGGGTTTGAACGACGCTTACGACCTATCGTCGATGATCGGTTTCAAACCGATGTGGGGCGATCGCAACAATACGCAGGAAAACGCTTTGCAAAACGGTGCGAACACCGTGACCGCGACGCAGGACGGCATATTGTCGTTTATCTTTGTCAAAGCCGAGGGCTACGACACTACGCCTTCGACGGTCAAGATCAAAGTCACCGGCGGCAAAGCTTTTCCGCTTTACGTACACGGCAAAGGCGATGCTCTCAACTGGCAAAATGACCTACGGATAATGAAAGACGCACAGTTTGTGCAGTTGGTGTCGGACAAGGTACTGGTGACAATCACGTACAAGGATTATCTAAAGACGCCGATCCGCGACCTCGCCGCGTCATTTAAGACAATGCACTCGGTTGTCGATTGGGAAGACGAACTTGCCGGTTTCGACAACACCACGCCGCAGAATATGCGGACACGCAATCGTATCCATTACCTGATCGATCTCTATTCGACGCCGACCGAGAGCGAATCGTATTACATGTACGCCTCGAACTATCTGATCGGGATGAAGCGCGACAATTTCACCGACCTGACCGATAAGCTCAGCACCGAATGGGGCATCTGGCACGAGACGGGACACACCCATCAACAGAACTCGTGGACGTGGAATTCGATCGGCGAGATCTCGGTCAATCTGTTTTCGCTTTACGTGCAGGAGAAGTTCGGCTTGCCGTCGAACCTAGGCAAAGTTCAGGACGGCGAAACGCTGACGAACTTTGAAAGGGCCCGCAAGTATATCAACAACCCTAACAAAAACTATCTCGTCTCGAACGAAGAAGCCGACTACAACGAGCTATTCTCGAAGCTCGTGATGTTTCATCAGCTAAAGAGTGTGTACGGTTGGGATTCGATCAAAAAGGTACATCAGTATTTCCGGCAAAAGCCGTATGTCGAGATCGACGGCGAAACGGACGCGGACAAGGCGAACAAGTTTGTGTACGCCATGTGCATCGTCACAAAGAATAACCTTATCCCTTTTTTCAAAAAGTGGGGCTTAAATGTCGATTCAGCGACTGCCGGAAAGATCAAGGGACTAAATTTACCAATGCCGACGGTTGATCCGTCAACGATCTTTCGATAAAAAGCGGAAGGATAAGAAAAGAGGAACCTATGAAAAACAATTCAAGATCTTACGCATCAAACAGACTACATTTATTGTTTGCCGCATCAATATTGCTGGCGATCACACTTGGATGTAATTTTAATGCGGGCACCGGCGACTTTGCCAAGCCGGATATGCCGTCGACCGAACAACAAAATGCTTTGGTCAAACAAACCTTGAAAGACTTTGCAAAAGCGATCGATACCGGCGATTTTTCGAGCATTACGTCAGGGGCTTCAAAGGAATTTCAAGCGGCGACTTCGGCGGATAAGTTAAAAAGTGCAATGCAGGGAATGATCGATAATAAAGCCGTGCTGGTGCCGATCATGCAAAGTGCCGACTCAAAAACTCCGCAATTTTCAGCGCCTCCCGAAATCAAAGAAGAGAGCTCAAGTTACACGATGCAGTATGCGGGAAGTTTTCCCACAGACCCGTTTAAGACCTATTTTGATTTCAAATACGTCTGGCGGGATTCGCAGTGGAAACTTTTGGCTGTCCAAGTCAATTTCGATTCTGAACGAGACAAAAAGTCTCAGTAGATCTACATGAATCGCAATTCACTCTTGACTGGCGCTGCCAAAGGTTAGCCGGCGGCGTCGAAGCCCTGGTCTTTAAGATCAAGCAAAAACATCTCGCGATTAGTTCTATTGTTTCCACTCGAGCGGGTTGGCGAATAGGGTGTTATCTGCGATCTTTTTTTGGTTACTACCGTTGATATCGAACGACAATATTGAAATCTCGCTTTGTTGCTTGCTGATGTATACGGAAAGGATCGCCCAGACGCTCAGGCCGTTTGACGTAAAGGCCGGATTAGACAGATTTACGTTGTTTTGCTGTTTCTCTAACGGAACATCAGTGACAGAATTTGTTGTCATATCAAATAATTTGAACTTTTCACCTGCTTGGTAAAGGATCGACTTGCCGTCGGGAGAGATGTCGAGGCCGGTGTACTCAACTGATCGAATTCCTTCAAATTTATCTTGTTCCATCAGGGGCGGCACGATCGCCGACGGTGATCTATCGCTGCCGTTGGCTTTCGTTTTGAGGATCGCGCTGGTAGTTGAACCGCCGGCTTGGAAGTTCATCCCGTTAAAGATGAGTTCGGACCCGTCGGCTGAAAAGCGGACGTCGAGCTCCCGCTGGTAAAGGCCGCTCGTGATACGCTTTTGGCCGCTGCCGTCGGCGTTCATTACGTAAAGGTCGTAATCATTCCACAGATCGCGAACGTAAGGGTCGCCGTTGTTTCGCGAGGCGCGTGCAAACGCTATCCGCGAGCCGTCCGGCGAAAAATGTGGGTTGTTATCGCAAATACCGCTCTCTTTGGTAAGCTGTGTGATCTCGCGGGTGTCGATCTGAATACGAAAAACGCGACTGCTGAATCTATCGCCGTCCGGTTCAGATACGTAAAGGAGCGACTTGCCGTCCGGCGAGAACGACGGAGTTTTCTCGTAGGCGGGTGTTTCGGTGAGCCGCCTGACGCCCTTGCTGCCCAATTCGATCAAATAAAGGTCGCCATCGTTTGCGGAAAGGGCCATTTGTTTGCCATCGGGCGACAGCGCAAACGATGGTTTGAGTTCCCCGCGGTCGCCGATAAAGGCAGGCATCCAACTACAACCGATGCCTACACATACGAGGATCGACAATGCGAACAGCGGTGTCGCTTTATGTTTCATATTGATTTCTTGTAACCAAATTGAAGGAGAGATCTCGGTCAATCATAAGCGGAATACGAGAATTATCAAAATAGATCATCCGGCGGCCCATAATTGAAAAGGCCGCGAGCATAACGTTCCCGGCCCTTTTTTTCTGACAACCGACAACTGACAACTGTTCAAGGATTAACCGTCACAAGTCCGATCTCGCATAGACCTGTTCGGCGTCTAATTGCGAAAAACGATTTTATATCTCAATATCGTTAAATAGTGGCCGATACTTCTCCAGTTGAAACTATGCTGGCGTCGCGCGTTGTGGATAACGGCGATGCGGGGCTTGTGCGGCGGTGCGTGCGTGGGGATCAGGCTGGTTGGGATGAGCTGGTGAACAGGTATCAGCGTTTGATATTTGCGATACCGAGGCGGGCGGGTTTGAGCGAGGAGCAGGCGGCGGATGTTTTTCAGGAAGTTTTTTTGACGCTGTTTGAGAAGATAGGCGAGATCGAGCAGCCGGACAGGATCAGGTCGTGGATCGTGACGACGGCGAAGTTTAAGACTTGGGCGGTGGTGAGAGGTTCGAAGGAGCTTTATTCACCGGCGACCGAAGAAGAGATGGAGGCCGAGATGGCCAATATCCGTGACGAGACGCCGCTTGCGGACGATATGCTGATCGAGCTCGAGGAACAGCATTTGATCCGCACCGCCTTGCTCGAACTCGAAGAGCGTTGTCAAAAAATTTTATCGATGATCTATCTGCGCGATCCGGCGGCGACGTACGTCGAGGTCGCGGCGGCGATCAACGTCGGCGAGACGAGCATCAGCCCTTTGCGGTCGCGGTGTTTGAAAAAATTGGAGAAAGTGCTGACAAAATAACGGCGGGTGTCTTTTTTGTTAAACGGGCCGCACTGTTTGGGTGGAGACGAGCGATAACGCTTAAAAATTGGCGATGAATAACGCACACGAACAAAAACTCGAACACATAATCTCGCGGATGCAGAGCGACCGATCGGTCGATGCACCGGCGGACGCGTTGAAATACGCCCGCGATCTGTTTAGGACGCGAGCCGCCGAGCCTTCGTTATTGCAACGGCTGGTCGCCGTTTTGAAAGTCGATCTCGCACCTAATCGTGCGGCGTTTGGTGAGCGTTCGGCTGGTGGCGGTGCTGCGAGGCAGATGTTGTTTGACTCAGGCGAGAACGCGCTCGACCTGTGTGTCACGGCGGCGGACGACGGCTTTGACATTCGCGGACAGGTGCTCGGCGGCGGTTTTGACGGCGGTTCGGTACAGATCGGCGATTCGGTTTCGGCCATCGACGAAATGGGCGGATTTAGATTTGAGGCGGTCGCGGCGGGTGAATACGCTATGACCGTTCGCGGCGAAACGAGTGAGATCGTGATCGAGGGATTGAAACTGGATTGAACTCTCCGGCATCTGCGAACTCGGCGTGGAACGAATGCATACGTATTTTTCGACGCAGAGATCGCAGAGGACGCTGAGATTAGAATTGAACTGGCGATCGGCAATGAAAGGCCGGTCGCTTTTTTCGTTATATAATCAAGCTAACTGATGCAGCGAACCGAATTAGCGAAAAAGATGATCGACGCGGAGGTGGAGGTGCGTGGACAGTTGCTCGCTGAGAACGCGAAGCTTGCTGATGTGCGTCTCGCCGCGGCGATTCGTGACGAATGCATCGCGGCTTGGTCGAGCGATCCGGAGCGTGTGAAGCGTTGCGTCGCGGCGTCGAAAGCATTGGTTATGGTGAACCGGGACGCTCTCGTTTTAGCAAATGCCGATTGGACGAGCGGGATCGGTGAGATCATTCGCGGAAGGTTTGAGTCGGCGATTGCGAAGCTAACGCGCGCAGCTTCCGCTTTTGACGGTAACGGAAATGAGGCAGATGCCGCACAGACCAAGGTGGCGAAATTGCTGGCTCTGGCGATGCTTGGCCGTTACGACGACGCGATCGCGACGGGGTTCGATGCGATCCCTGTTCTAACAATGCACGGCGACGAACTGGCCGCCGGAAAGATCGAGATGAACCTGAGCAACATCGTCTCGCGGCGTTCGCAGCACCGCGAGGCGTTGGAATTTTGTGCCTCAGCACGTAAGCGTTTTAAGAAAGCACGAGAGCCGAAATGGCAGGCGATGGCGGAGAATGGGCTCGCGAATACGTACGCAGAGCTGAATGATTTTGCGAAAGCAGAGCAGTTTTACGCGTTGGCGCTTGAGACGGCGGTTGCTGCGAAGATGCACGTCACCGAGGCCGAGATCGAGGCGAGCATGGGAAATCTCGCACTCTTTCGCGGGCGTTATGCCGATGCTTTGCGGTATCTGGAGTTGTCGCGACGAAAATTTGACGTGCTCGCGATGCCGCATCAGACCGCGATCGCCGATCTTGAGATCGCCGATATCTACGCCGAGCTTAACCTCAACGCTGAGGCCGTCGAGATCTACGCACGCGTTTGTGACGAATTTAAACAGTTAAAGCTCCGTGCAGAAGAGGCTCGTTCGAGGCTGAATTATGCTCGTGCGGCGATGGCGTTGGTCGACTTCGCAATTGCGGGAAAACAACTCAAACGGGCCTTGTCGTTGTTCACAGCCGAGGAAAATGAGCCCGGCCGGGCGGCGGCTATGATCGCACAGGCCCGCATAGAGCTTTCGGCAGGAGACTACGCAGCGGCAATTGCGACCGCGAAAGCGACGAACGAATTGCTCAAGTCAACGCAAAACACTCGCCTTCCACTGACCATTGGATTGCTCGAAGGCGAAGCATACTTGGCCTCTGGCAACTGGCGACAAGCCACGCGAATATTTGAATCCGTTGTCGCTGACGCAAAACGCCTTCAGCAGCCGGACGCCGAACAGATCGCGCTTGGGTTTCTAGGAAAAACTGCAGTGTCGAGCGGCGAGACGAAAGATGCGATCTCGCATTTCAAACGCTCGATTCAAATCGTCGAACGGCTCCGGGCACCGCTCGCGTCGGAGGAGTTCAGCATGTCGTTCATGGCCGCGAGGCTTGAGCCATATGAGCGGCTCGCACGTGTTTATCTGGCTGAGAACCGTGTTGCTGATGCGCTTCGGACGATAGAGAGCGGGCGATCGCGGGCATTGGTCGATGCACTAAACCGCGATGGGCAAACCAAAAACGC
>JANLTF010000484.1:0-6815 GCA_031362825.1 Acidobacteriota bacterium
TTCATGATCTTTCCGTTACGATTCGAAAGATAAATTTATCGCTAATTGTGCCGAAAAACAAAAGGCGGCGTTTGTTTAGGTTGTGGTTGCGGTCAATCGAACGAGCGTGATACGGCGTTTTTCAACTTTTTCGATGGTAAAAGTGTGCCCATTGAACGGAACGATCGCTCCCTCGCCTAAGATCTCGCCCGCCTCGGACATCAAAAATCCCGCGATCGTCGTGTAGCTTTCGGAAATCGGCAGGTTCATCTCCAAACGACGGTTCAGATCGCGTACCGCAAGGCCTCCGTCGAGCAAATAACTGCGATCGGGCTGCTCATTTATTTGCTCGTTTACTTCCACGTCGTGCTCGTCCGAGATCTCGCCGACGATCTCTGCCAGCAGGTCGTCCAGGGTAATTATGCCTTCGACGCCGCCGTGTTCGTCAACGACAAAGCCAAAGTGGAATTTCTCCTTCTGCATTTGCCGCAGAACATCCTCGAGATGTGCCGTATCGACGACGTAATTTGGCTTGTGAATAACCTCAGCCAGCTTAAAACTCTTGGGCTTCTTTGAATACGTCACCAGATCTTTGCTGTGAATAAAACCGGCGATATCGTCAAGTGAGCCGCGAAAAATCGGTAGCCGCGAATAGCCGTGTTCCTGAAATGCACTCACGATCTCGTCAAAGCTGCTATTTTCCGGTATCGCCACGATCTCTGTTCGCGGGATCATCGCCTCTTTGACGGTCGTTTCGGAAAATTCGAACACACGATTGATCAGCCGTTGTTCTTCTTCATTGAGGTGGCCGCTTTCCTGAGATATCTTGATCAGGCTGCGGATCTCATCTTCCGTATAGCTCGAACCGTGCTCGCCCGATGCCTGTAGTCCGAAAAGCCGAACGGTCTTTGTTCCGGCCCAATCCAGTGCTCTAATCGGATAATTGAATATTGTGTAGAACACCTGGAGCGGCACCGCCACGACCAACGATACGCGTTCCGAAAGCTCGAGTGCCGCAGTCTTTGGTGCCAATTCGCCAAAGACGATGTGCAAAAATGTGATAAGGGAGAATGAAATTGTAAATGAGATCGTATGCAGAATCGGCCCTGAGGCAAGGAATGTCGCACCGGTCGCCTCGCCCAAATATATGAGCCATGGCTCTAGCAAACCCGCGACGACTGGTTCACCGACCCAGCCGAGGCCGAGAGATGACAATGTTATACCTAATTGGGTTGCCGAGATATAGCCGCTTAGATTATTGAGCAGTTTCAACAATCGCTTGGCTGCCGCGTCGCCTTCGGCGGCTAGTGCCTCAATTCGCGATTTGCGGACAGCTACGAGTGCAAACTCGCTCGCGACGAAAAAGCCATTTCCAAGCACAAGAAAAATCACCAAAAGGATCTTGGCAAGCGTAAACAGCAGAGTTTCGGGGGCAGTCTCGATCTCGGCGGCAAAAAATAGAAGCAAACTAGCAGGGTCGTCCATTAAGGAAAAATATTAACTAGATCGATCTCCGATCTGAAAGTCATTTACGTACGATCACCTCGAAATTCGTGAACTCCGTACGTCTGAAAATCAAAAGTATAGCATATCCCGAGTATTCTCCTGCAAACTTTCAAGGTTGATCGACGCGTGCATCTATCATTTCTTCGATCATCATCCGGCACGAACCGCAGCCGAGCCCGGCATTGCACACAGCCGAAACATCCTCGACCGATTCGACCGAACAGTCTCGAATGATCTCTTCGATCCGCTCTTCGGTCACGCCGAAACACGTACAGATCAGAGCCTTTTCACCCGCGAACTCTTCGATCCGAGACGCTCGAAAATCGGCAAGAGCGGAGTGCAACGCTTGAAAACAGACGTCGACGCACTCCTTTCGTTCCCTCGAAGCCGAACCGAAGCTGGTCACAATAGTTTCGGAGAGTTCTGTATCCGCAAGCCCGTGAAGATCGGTAAGGCGTTGGCCTTTCAAGCTTTCGGCGAGGACATCCGCTGACGCAACCATGTAGCCGCAGCCGTTTGACGCAAATCGGACATCAGCAATTATCCCTGATGCGACGTCAATAAAGAGCGAAAATCGCACGAACGAGCCACAGCTAAAACTTGCTCCGGTTGCGGTAGAATTTGCCTCGACCCGCAATCCAAGGTGCCGCACATCCTTGAGCCTTTTCGCTATTGTTTCAGGATAAACCACGAGTCTGATGTTAAGCGCCTTCGGGCGGAAACGCGAGTGTTAACTTGCTCAATGCTTGCGGGCTTGGACAATCGGGACTCAACAAATTACGATTATTATGGATATGCGTTTCGGTTTGTTTTGCCTTTTTACTTTTGCCTTTTGCGTCGCAACCGCGTGTCAGCGGGCGGCGGCCCCGATCGCTGTTTCCAATCGGCCGGTTGCGATCAACGATGTCCAGCAGACCAACGTCCCGATGCCGCCTACGAAACCGCTGACGGAAATGACATGGACGCTTGCGGGCGGCAGCGAGCAAACATTAAAGGACCACGCCGGAAAGGTCGTTATCCTCGATTTTTGGGCAACCTACTGCGGTCCGTGCCGCGAAGAAATTCCACATCTAAATTCGATCCTGGCGAAATACGGCCCAGATAACATCGTAATCATCGGCCTCAATGTCGGCGGCAACGAAGACCTCGCCCTCGTTCCGGAGTTTACCAAAACAACCAAGATCGACTACCCGATCGCTGTCCCCGAAGACGCCCTTAACCAGTTCATCTTTTCCCAAGACACCGCGATCCCCCAAACCGCCATCTTCGACCGCACCGGCCGCCTCGTCAAAAAATTCATCGGCTACGGCCCAACCGTCAAAGACGAACTCGATCGTGTTGTAGCAGCAGCCATTTCCTCCAAATAGTTTCAATACCGTATGAGAGACATTCCCGTCGGTAACGGCAGCCTTTTGGTTAATTTTGACGACAAATATCAGATCCGCGATATTTATTTTCCGCATGTTGGGCAGGAGAATCATACTGAGGGATTTCCGTTTCGGTTTGGAGTTTGGGTCGATGGTGAATTTTCGTGGGTCTTTGAGGACGAATGGAAACGCGATCTGCGATATTTGCCGGGGACGCTTGTGACGAATGTCACGTTGACGAACGACGTACTTGGCGTGAAGATCGTTTGCAGCGACACCGTGGCGGGGCGGGAGAACATCTATCTTCGGCGTATGAATGTGACCGATCTAAGCGGCAAGTCGCGTGAGATCCGCACTTTTCTTCACCACGACTTTCGTATTTACGAGAACAAGGTGGGTGACACCGCATTTTTCGATCCCGACAATCGGGCGATCATTCACTACAAAAAGCACCGGTACTTTCTGATCAATACTCAACCAGCCTTTGATTCTTTTGCCACCGGACGCAAGGCCTTTCGCAATAGCGAAGGCACCTGGCGCGATGCTGAGGACGGCGAGCTTCACGGCGGGCCGATCACCGAAGGGTCGGTAGACTCGACCATTGGCGTTCATTTCCGTCTCGAGGCAAACGCTTCGCACGAATTCTACTACTGGATCGCCGCAGCGGCATCGCACCAACATGTTGACGAACTGAATACGCACGTCTTGGAACGCGGGCCGGAGAAATATTTCGGCGAAACCGAGCGGTTCTGGCGCGAATGGGTCAATCGAAATGACATAGATTTTGGCGATCTTTCGGATGAACTCATCCGTTTTTACAAACGGAGCCTACTCGTAATACGAACGCAGATCGACCATGCCGGAGCGATCATCGCCGCAAACGATTCTGACGTGTCGGAACGAGCGACGGACAATTACAGCTATTCCTGGATGCGAGACGGATCCTTCGTCGCAAATGCTCTCGACAGCGTCGGCTATCCCGAAATCAGCCGCAAATATTTCGAGTTCTGCTCTCGCGTGATGCACAGAGACGGCTATTTCTTTCAGAAATACAATCCCGACGGCACGTTGGGATCGAGCTGGCATCCTCGTTGGGACAATTACCGAAAGGTCCCAATGACTCCGATCCAGGAGGACGAGACGGCTCTCGTGCTCTGGGCGTTGTGGAAGCATTTTGAAAAGACCCGAGATGTTGAGCTCGTGCAGGGACTGAATGAAACGATGATCGTCCCGTGTGCGGATTTTATGGTTGGCTTTCGCGACGCGGAAACGAAGCTTCCCAAACCAAGTTGGAACCTGTGGGAAGACCGTCTCGGCGTCCATACTTTTACTTGTGCAACGGTTGTCGCCGGTTTGCGAGCGGCCGCTAATTTTGCAAGGTTGTTCAACGAATCCGAACGTGCTGACGAATACGACCACGCCGCAAACGAGATCGTCGCGGCGATGAGCGAACATCTTTACAGTGCGGAACTCGGCCGCTTTTTGCGCTCATTGCAAGCCAACGGTGAAGAGTTATCGCCTGACAGCACGATCGACGCGTCAATGTTTGCGGTTTTCTATTTTGGATGCTTTGACGTTAACGATCCTATGGTTGAAGGTACAATGAGGGCGATCGAAGATGTCTTGACCAACAAAACTGATTTCGGCGGTGTCGCCCGCTTTGAAAATGACGGATATATGCGCGTCTCCGAGAGCGTAATTGGAAACTCGTGGTTCATCTGCACTCTCTGGCTCGCCGAATACTATATCGCAAAAGCCGCGACAAAGGACGATCTCACACGCCCGCTCGAAATACTCCAATGGACCCACGACCGAGCTCTGCCGTCGGGCGTTCTCGCCGAACA
Source organism: Acidobacteriota bacterium (assembly GCA_031362825.1). GTDB lineage: Bacteria > Acidobacteriota > Blastocatellia > Pyrinomonadales > Pyrinomonadaceae > OLB17. The sequence goes on from JANLTF010000484.1 coordinate 4,697, forward strand.
GGTAAATCCGCTAACGGGCGAAGAACTCTCAGTCTCGCCGCTCACGTGGTCGCATTCGACGTTCGTCGCGACGGTCAATAGCTATCTCTCGAAGTTAAAGGAAATTTCAAAGAATTACTAGCAGGATGAACATGATAGTTAAGATTTAACTAAAATCCGCACGATGTGCTTAAATATCCTGCCTATCCTGTTCATCCTGTTAAATCTTTCCTTTGCGTCTTAGCGACTACGCAACTTTGCGTTAAAATCAAACCAATGCGAAAAGCAAAGATACTCGCGACGCTCGGCCCTGCGTCGAACAACCAACCGATAATCGAGACAATGATCCGGTCCGGCCTCAACGCTGTGCGGATAAATATGTCGCACGGAACGCAGGACGAGCATACTCAGACGATCGCGAATGCCCGGGCCGCCGCCGCTGCAATTGATATGCCGCTGTCGATATTGGTTGACCTTTCGGGGCCGAAAATTCGCACCGGCAAGCTGATCAAAGGCGCGAGCGTCGTTCTGCACGAAGGCGATCTTTTTACCATCACAACACGCGAAGTCGAGGGCGATGGGCATATTGTCGGAACAAACTATGACGGATTGCCAACTGTTGTCGAAACAGGAGCCAGGATACTCATCGACGACGGTGCGATCGAATTGATCGTTGAGTCGAAGAGCGAGACGGATGTAAATTGCCGCGTGATCGTCGGCGGCGTTCTGAGCGAACGCAAGGGCATAAACCTGCCAAACACGACCCTGCCGATCCCGTCGATGACCAAGAAAGATCACATCGATCTCGAATGGGCGATGACGCAGAATGTCGATTACATCGCACTTTCCTTCGTCCGAACAGCCGACGATTGCCGTGAGGCGAAAGAAAAGATCAAGGCTCTCAATAAACGCAAACTCGGCCGTCCGCTGCTGGTCGCGAAGATCGAAAAAAGCGAAGCTATTGCCAATCTTGACGCTATCATCGCCGAAACCGACGGCCTGATGGTCGCCCGCGGCGATCTCGGTGTCGAAACAAGTGTTGAACTCGTCCCCGTCTATCAGAAACTTATCATCGAAAAGGCCGTAACGAATGACAAATTCGTCATCACGGCGACACAGATGCTGCAATCGATGATCGACCATCCGTATCCCACGCGGGCCGAGGCCTCGGACGTAGCAAACGCCGTCTGGGACGGCACCGACGCTGTAATGCTTTCCGCCGAGACTGCCTCAGGCCATCATCCGGTCGAATCGATCAAGACCATGGTTCGTATAATCGATGCCGCTGAGACGATCAGTCCCGCTCAGCTTAAGAAACCCGTCAAATTCTCGCAAGAGCCGTCAGGCCGAACGAGCCAGGCACTCTGCAAGGCTGCGGCCTACGCCGCGAAAGAGATGATGACCGAAAAGGTCGCGGTGTTCACCGAATCCGGCTTGATGGCCCGGCGTCTCTCGACCGTTCGGTCCGGCTTGCAGACCTTTGCACTGACAACGTCACCCGACGTCAGAAACCAACTCTCGTTAATTTGGGGAGTGAGGCCGTTCTACCACGACGAACTCGGCTTTGCTGATGAGGTTGGAGAGATAGGTGACACGACGATGTTTGACCTGCTAAACAGCGGCCCCGACCGGACCAGTGATCTCCTAAAAACGGGCGAAAAAACACTACTCGAAGCCGGTGTAGTCACGCCCGGCGAAACCATCATTATGATGGCCGGAAGATTATCCGGGCTCGGGTTATCCAGTTCCGTGATCGTATGGACGATTGGCGAAGACCTACCGCCTCGGTGATATAAGGGGAAATGTCACATTGTCCGGATTGGGACGAATATCGCTTAGACTCGAATGTAATGTCGGGACGCTGAAGTGGCGATGCCCCAAATATGTTACCGCCATGTGGGGTACCGTAAGGCAACTGAGACCAATGAACAACGCTTGGACAACAGCCGGTTGGATGTCGCCGAGACGCAAGAAAGCGATTCCCAGAACGCCAATCACGAGGAGGAGAATCGTAAGAGGCAATGATTCACGTGCGATCCGACGAAAGCCTTTTGCAAGTGATCGTGGCTCAAGCCAACCGGCTAATTCGATAATGTGCCTTACCGAATGAAGAAGAACGAAATACACTGTGAAGGCAAAA